>NZ_JAZDXA010000001.1:230728-306336 GCF_040170545.1 Sphingobium sp. MK2 | reverse complement strand
CCGTCCTGTCGTTCGAAAGCTTCCTCAACCTCGCCGCTGCACGGCTATGGCTGAAGTCTTTTGTCAACGCGGCCTAGTAAAAAGCAAGGATGGGCAACCCGTGACGGCAATACATAGCGTTAGAGTGGAGTTCCGCGCGCCCTAAAAACGGCAATCCAAAAGCTCAGGCTGAACGGAATGGAGGCGAATGGCTCACCTCTGGCCTTTTCCCGCCCCACCCCCTACATGCGCCCTCATGGGACGCTTCTCGAAAATGCACGGCCTGGGCAACGACTTCGTCGTGATCGACGCGCGCGCTGACGCGATCGAGATGACCCCGAATCTCGCCCGCGCCATTGCCGATCGTCATGCCGGGATCGGCTGCGACCAACTGATCCTGATCGGCAACGCTCCCGATGCGGACGTGTCGATGCAGATTTTCAACGCGGACGGCAGCGAGGTCGAAGCTTGCGGCAACGCCACCCGCTGCGTGCCCTTGTTCGTCGGCCGCGACGTGTCGATCCGCACCAAGGCTGGCCTGCTCGAAGCCAAGGCCGTCGATGGCGGCGTCAGCGTCGACATGGGCGCGCCGCGTTTCGAGTGGGACGCGATCCCGCTAGCCTATCCCATGGACCCGCTGACCATGAGCGCGAGCTGGGAAGACCTGCCCGCGCCTGCCGCGGTCAATGTCGGCAACCCGCATGTCATCTTCTTCATGGACGCTTGGGACGGTGTGAACTTCGCGCGGCTCGGCCCGATCATCGAAACCGACCCGCTCTTTCCCGCCCGCATCAACGTGAATTTCGCGCAGGTCATGGCCGACGATCATATCCGCCTGATTGTGTGGGAACGCGGCGCTGGCCTCACCCGCGCCTGCGGCACCGGCGCCTGCGCAACCGCCGTCGCCGCGATCCGTCGTAAACTGGTGCGCGGCCCCGTGACCGTCAGCCTGCCCGGCGGCGATCTGGTCATCGACTGGGCACCGGGCGGCACGATCACGATGACCGGCCCCGCCACCCATGTCTTCGACGGCGAGGCTGACTGGGCGCGCTTCTGATGAGCGGCCCCGCCATCCTCACCATGGGCTGCCGCCTCAACATTGCGGAGAGCGAGGCGATCCGTGACCTGGCGCAGGGGCAGGACGACCTGATCGTCGTCAACAGTTGCGCCGTCACCGCCGAAGCGGTGCGCCAGACCCGCCAAGCGATCCGCCGCGCCCGGCGCGAACGCCCCGACGCGCGGATCATGGTGACCGGCTGCGCCGCCCAGACCGAGCCGGAGACGTTTGCGGCGATGGCCGAAGTCGATGCGGTGATCGGCAACCGGGAGAAGCTGGACGCGGAAACATACCAACGTCCGTTCGCTTCGAGCGCAGTCGAGAAGCGCTTCTCGACGTCGCTCGAAGCGAACGGGGCTTTTGGAGCGATGCCCAAAGTCCGTGTCGCCGACATCATGGCCGTGCGCGACACCGCGCCGCATATGGCGTCCGCCTTTGCCGACCATGCCCGCGCGTTCCTGGAGGTGCAAAATGGCTGCGACCACCGCTGCACCTTCTGCATCATCCCCTATGGCCGGGGCAACAGCCGTTCCGTGCCTGCAGGCGCGGTGGTGGACAAGGCGCGCGAACTGGTCGCGGCGGGCTATCGCGAAATCGTGCTGACCGGCGTCGATGTCACCAGCTATGGTCCCGACCTGCCGGGCAGCCCGTCGCTTGGCTCCCTGGTCGAGCGCATCCTGACCGGCGTGCCCGGCCTCCCCCGGCTGCGCCTTTCCTCGATCGACAGCGTGGAGATAGACGACCGGCTCTTCGACCTGATCGCCCACGAATCCCGCATGATGCCGCACCTTCACCTCTCGCTCCAGGCGGGCGACGACATGATCCTCAAGCGGATGAAGCGCCGTCACAGCCGCGCCGATGCTGTCCGCATCGTCGAACGGCTCAAGGCCGCCCGCCCCGCCATCAGCATCGGCGCGGACATCATCGCGGGATTCCCGACCGAGGAGGATGCGATGTTCGAACGGAGCCTGGCGCTGATCGCCGACTGCGACATTGTCCATGGCCACATCTTCCCTTATTCGCCGCGCACCGGCACGCCCGCCGCGCGGATGCCGCAGGTCGATCGCGCGACCATCAAGGCCCGCGCCGCCCGCCTGCGTGCTGCCTGTGAGAGCCAACGGAATGCCTGGCTACGCAGCCTGGTCGGCACGACCCAGTCGGTGCTGGTCGAACGCAGCGGACTGTCGGGCCACGCCGAAAATTTCGCCCCCGTGCGCTTTGCGACCCCGCAATTGCCGTCGACCATCGTGGCCGCTCGCATCACGGGGCTTGAGAAGGACACGCTGATCGCGCAAGAGGCGGCATCATGACAGACACCGGCACTAGCTGGCGCGATCGCCTCTTCGGCGGTTTGAAGCGCACTTCCGACAAACTCGGCGATAATCTCACGGGTCTTTTCACCAAGGCGGCGCTGGACGAACAGACGCTGGACGAGATCGAGGAAGCGCTGATCCTGTCCGACCTTGGCCCGGCCATGGCCGGACGGGTACGCGAACGGCTGGCCGAAGGCCGCTTCAACAAGGAACTGACCGAGGAGTATCTGCGCGAGATCATCGCGGAGGAAATCGAAAAGGTGCTGGCCCCGGTCGCCCGCCCGCTGGAGATCGAAGCCTTCCCCCGGCCGCAGGTCATCCTCGTCATCGGCGTCAACGGTTCGGGCAAGACCACCACCATCGCGAAACTCGCGCATAATTTCCTGGAGCAGGATTATGGCGTGATGCTGGCGGCCGGCGACACGTTCCGCGCCGCCGCGATCGGCCAGCTCAAGGTCTGGGCCGAGCGGCTGGGCATCCCGATCGTCGCGGGCAAGGAAGGCGGCGACGCGGCGGGCATTGTGTTCGACGCGGTCAAGCAGGCCACCGCCACCGGCATCGACGTGCTGATTGTCGATACCGCAGGGCGCTTGCAGAACAAGACTGAATTGATGGACGAACTGGCCAAAGTCCGCCGTATTCTGGGTCGATTGAACCCTGCGTCACCCCATGACGTCGTGCTGGTGCTGGACGCGACCACCGGCCAGAATGCGTTGAATCAGATCGAAGTGTTCAAGGAAACAGCGCAGGTCACGGGCCTCGTCATGACCAAGCTGGACGGCACGGCGCGCGGCGGCGTGCTGGTTGCGGCGGCCGAGAAATTCCGCCTGCCGATCCATGCTATCGGCGTGGGAGAAAAGATCGAGGATCTGCGCCCCTTCGATCCGGGCGACATGTCGCGCGCTATCGCAGGAACAGCTTATGCCCGCTAACGCCAAACCCGCCCATGGCGGTACGCTCAGCCTGGCCCTCGATTTCGGGCCGCTGCTGGTCTTTTTCCTGGGTTATAAATTTCTCGGCATGATCATGGGCACGGCGGCCTTCATGGTCGCCATCGTCGTTGCGGTGATCGTATCAAAATGGAAGCTGGGCAAGGTCTCTCCCATGCTCTGGCTGTCAGCGGCGCTGGTGCTTTTCTTTGGCGGCCTGACCATTTATTTTCATGATGAAGGCTTCATCCAGTTGAAGCCGACCATCATATATGGTTTCTTCGCCTTGATGCTGTTCGCCGGATTGCTACGCGGCAAGCCGTTACTCAAATATCTGCTCCAGGCAGCCTATGACGGCCTGAGCCATGCGGGATGGATGAAGCTTTCTCGCAATTGGGCGTTTTTTTTCGTGGCCATGGCGATCGCGAATGAAGTCATGCGCCACATGATGAGCTTCGATACCTGGCTTGCGATCAAGGTTTGGGGCATCCCGGTCATATCCATAATCTTCGCCGCCGCCAACATACCCATGCTGATGCGCCATGGCTTGACGATGGGCAAGGAGCCGGTCAGCGACGACATTGGCGAGACGACCCCGCCCCAGGGTTGAACCGCCCGCTAAGCCCTTATTTCTGCGATCGTTTCGCAATAGGCATATAGCCCTTTTTTTCCGCGCGCGGGTGCGCATATGGAAGGGCGCGGCGGCGTATCGCGTCCCGCCTGGACCCATAATAGATCGACCGCGCCAGTCATCGTGCGGCCGTCCCACCGAACCTTAGGAGTTCCGCCATGGCTTTTGTTCTGCCCGACCTGCCTTATGCCAAGGACGCATTTGGCGACATCCTGTCGGCCGAAACCTTCGACTATCACCACGGCAAGCATCATAACGCCTATGTGGTGAAGGCCAATGAGCTGGTCGCCGCCGACGCCGCCCATCAGGGCAAGTCGCTGGTCGAGCTGATCAAGTCGACCAAGGGCGGCCTGTTCAACCAGGTCGGCCAGATCTGGAACCACACATTCTACTGGCAGTCGCTCTCGCCGACCAAGACCGCGCCGACCGGCGACCTGCTCGCCAAGATCGAAGAGGCTTTCGGTTCGGTCGATGCGTTGATCGAGAAGATGAAGGCCGAGGCCGTGGGCCATTTCGCCAGCGGCTGGGCCGCGCTGATCCTCAAGGACGGCAAGCTGGAAGTCACCAGCTATCATGACGCCGACACGCCGGTCGCGCATGAAGGCCATGCCCCGCTGCTGATCGTCGATGTGTGGGAACATGCCTATTATATCGATTATCGTAATGCGCGCCCCGGCTATGCCGACCGCATCCTGAAGGACGCGATAAACTGGGACTTTGCGGCGCTGAACCTGGATGGCGAAGGCGCCAGCCGCGCTGACCAGCCGGCCTGATGCACAAGGGCGGCTCCGAAAGGGGCCGCCCACTTTTTTGCGCCGATACGCCGCTCATACAATCTTTTGTTAAAGCCCCACGCGCATCATCGCCTATCCTTGAGGGAGGGGCGACATATGATGGATATGACGGCGCTGCAGGGGCAGCATGAACAAATCAGCCTGATCGCCCAGCAACTGGCGCAGGCCACAAGTGACACGGCCACGCCGCAAAGCGTCGCGGCGCTGCGATGGTCATTGGCGCGGCAGTTGATCGCGCATCTCGCGCTGGAGGATCGCATCCTCTATCCCGCGATGCAGCGGGCACCCGACCCGGCCGCACGCAAGACAGCCGCCCAATTGCAGGGCGAAACCGGCGCGCTGGCCGATCGCTTCACCCGCTATATGGCCGATTGGAGCGATGATCGCATCGCCCGCGAATGGCCTGCCTTCTGCGCGGAAACCCGGCTGATCCTGGCAGCGCTGGCCGAACGGGTCGATCGCGAGAACCGCACACTCTATCCGCTGGCGGATCAGCAACGACGCCCCATGCCGCCACTCGCACGGGCAAGCTGATCGGGCGTCAGGCCGCTTCGAGTTGCGCCACGAACAGGTCTGTCGCGCGCTGCAAATCCTGCGCCGTGCGCGACAGACCGGACGCCGCGCTCGACACCCGCCCCGACAGGCTTTCGGTACTCCGTGCCATATCCGCCACTTGCTCCATCCGTCCGGCCATGATGGTGGCATCCTGCGCGGTGTCGCGCGCGGTTGCACCAATGGCCGCCGTCGCATCCCGCTGATCCGCCACCGCGCGTTGGATCGCGTCGGCGGCATCGGCCAGTTGCTCGACGGCACTGGCGACATCGGACAGCGCGTTTTGGGCGACACCCGCGCCCTGCTGCGCCGAAGATGCCAACGACTGGATCTCGCCTGTCGCATTGGCCGCCTGCCCCGCCAATTGCTTCACTTCGCCCGCAACCACCGCGAACCCGCGTCCGACATCCCCGGCGCGCGCCGCTTCGATCGAGGCATTGAGCGCCAGCAAATTGGTGCGCGAGGCGATCTGGGTGATCGAATGGGCAAAGCTGGTGATGGACGCCGTATGATTTTCCATGTCGCGCATCGCTTCATGTCCGGCGCTGGACACACGTTGCGCCTCCCCACCCAGCGTCGCCTGCTGATGCGCGGCCGAGGCGATGGCCGTGATGGATTCGGACAACTGATCAATCCGCTGCGCCAACATCGCCGCGCGCGCCGAGGATTGTTCAGCGGCATGAACGGTTTCGCCAGTCCCCGCGCTTGCCCGACGCGCGAGATCGTTCAGCGACAGCGCCGACTCCTCCAACTCGCCGGTCGCTGCACTGACCGCATCGGCGACTTCGGCGATCGACTGGCGGAAGGCTGCAAGCAATGCCAGCGTTTCGGCCCGGCGATCCGCCATCATCCGTTCCCGCTCCCGCTCCCTTTCAACGCGAAGCGCCGCTTCGCGTGCATCGGCCTCCCGCCGGGCTGCCATCGCCGCTTCCGCGGCGGCGCGTCCGGCCTGGGCCTGTTCGGCCAACTCCGCCGATCCCGCGACATGGCGATCCAATGCCAACAGCATTTCGCGCAGGCGAACGCTCAGATAGCAGAGGACCGATGCCTGCAAGATCACCGCCGCCCCGTGGAGCGCGATCCGTTCGAGATTGCCTTGCCCCGGAAAGACCCAGGACGGTGCGAGATAGTTGAGCAACAGATGATGGAGCGCAACCAATGTCGCCCCCAACACGATCGGCCGCCAGTCATAAAGCAGCACCAGCCCCGCAAGCGCCACGAAGAAATACATATGGCCGTCCATTTGCCAGCCATGGCCGGACAGCAGCACGACACCAATGGCGGGCTGAACGGCTGCCAATGTGCCCATGACCATGCGCGCTTCCAGATCGCGACGCCCGCGCAGGACCATCACTGTCGGCAGCGCGTTGACCAAGGCCGACAAAAACATCGCCCTGATGCTGTCCTCCCCGCCCATCGCCATGGCCATCAGGCCCAGCACGACGGTCCACACCCAGTTGGCGAGCAACAGGATACGCAGACCCTGCAAGCGCAGACGGCCAAGACTACTGATCGCGTTCATCAGCCCAGATCTCCGCAACCGCCAGCGTCAGCCGCAATGGCCAGGACACCTGCCATGAACAAGGGCCGCGCCAAGGCTTCACGCCGTCCCTCCACCACCAGCGATCCCTTCCATGGTCCGGCAGCAATCAGCCGCGCGCCATGGGCAACCGCGACGCGCGCAAGCGCCGTGTGGCCATCCTGGGTCATGGGCATCAGCAGCATGCGTCCGCTGGCAGGCGGCATGGCGTAAAGCACGGCCAGGCTGCTCATCACCAAGCAGCATTGAACGGATAGGGACGTGCCAGGACGCGCGCGCGCAAAATATGTCATTCCATCCGGATAGGATTGAATGGTAAGGATAATATTAAGGCTGTTTCGGTGCGCCTATGCCCAAAGTGACAGCTAGTTCATCCAGATCAGCGCCCGGTTGCACCAGCAGCCATTCGCGACTCGCCGCGCCATTGACCACCGTCACCGCCCCCTTCGGACAAATGCCCAGGCAGTCGACTTCGATGATCCCTGCCGCCGCTTTGCGCCCTTTGCCCAGCGTCAGATGCTTGCGCAGTGCCTTGGCCAGCCGCTCGTCACCGTCAGGGCCGAAACCACCATCCAGCTTCTTGGCGCACTTGCGGCACACCAGCACCGCGTTGCGCCAGTTGGAACGGACATGATCTTTCATTGCCCCGTCTTCAATCCACGGCACCACGGGGTTTCCAGGTCCGACGCTCTTCGGCGGCGCGCAGAACTTCATAGGCCGCCTGGATTGTTTGGAACTGGACCGCAGCCTTGGCATCGCCCGGCTTGACGTCGGGATGAAATTCCTTGGCCAGCCGCCGCCAGCTTTTCTTCACCGCTTCGAAATCCGCGTCATCTTCCAGCTCCAATGCCTGAAGCGCGTGCAGTTCGTCGCGCGACCGATTGCCATCACCCGGCCCACCCCAGCCATGATAGGCACTCGACTGATAGCCACCCGCGTCGCGCCGCTCATTCTTTTCACGCTGCGCCCGCTCTTCGTCATCCAGCCCCTGAAAATAGTCCCAGTTCCGGTTATATTCGCCGGCATGTTCGGGGCAGAAATACCAGCGTTCGGGGCTGTTGGGGGATTTGGGCGCGGGGCAATTGCCCGGTTGATCGCAGCCAAAGCGATCGCAACCGCGCACCGCCTGGGCTTCACGCGATGCGCCATAGCTGCGCCAGCGGGGAAAGCCCCAGTCATTGGATCGGCCGTTACGAGACATGGGTTACAGGTAAGGATTCCGTCAGAAAAACGCCACCCCGCCGCATCGCAAAGGGGCCGCAAAAAAGTGCCAGAGGGCCTATAAGCCGGGTTTTGTCCTCTCCTTGCGGAGATGTGCGACCATTCCTCTAGGGGACGGATTACTCCGCCCCTCCAGCAACCAACCCGGACGATCTCGGTCGAAACAGACCTAGCAGCCAAAACTGCGCGCCGCCCCTATTCGGTCTTGCTCCCGGTGGGGTTTACCGTGCCGCCTTGCGTTGCCGCAGACGCGGTGCGCTCTTACCGCACCCTTTCAATTTCGCATGGCCGAAGCCGTTGCGACCTGCTTTCTGTTGCACTGTCCCTTGGATCACTCCAGCCGGTCGTTAACCGGCACCGTCATTTCGTGGAGCCCGGACTTTCCTCGCCGTGGAAGTTACCCGCCACGCCGCGGCCGCCCAGCCCTCTGGCGGATTGGTCCCTAGCGCCGTTCGGGTCCGGCGTCACCTGCTTATTCATCGCCCCTGGGCTTGGGCAGCAACAGCGCGAGCAGGATGGCGCGGCATTCCCCGTCGATCACCCCGTCGATCCGTTCCGGGCGGAAGCGGCGCTGAAACGCGATCACCGCCGCTCGTGGCTCGGCAATGTCATAGCCGAAGCGTTCGAGCGCCAGCATGAAGCCGCCATCGGTCCAGTGCGGGTCCATAAGATTCTTCGTTGGCCGGGGCAGCGCCAGTCGCAGCCGCGCCAGTTGTCCCCAGGGAAACAGCTCGCCCGGATCCTGCTTGCGGGCGGGCGCGACATCGCTGTGGCCGACGATATTGCCGCGCGTGATCCGGTGCCGCTGCGTGATGTCATGCACCAGCGGGATCAGCGACCCCATCTGCGCTTCGGGAAAAGGCCGATAGCCCCATTCATGCCCCGGATTGATAATCTCTATGCCGATGCTGGCCGAATTGATGTCGTCGATCCCGCGCCAGTGCGATCGTCCGGCATGCCAGGCGCGCTTGGCCTCATCGACCATGCGGATGATCTGGCCATCCTCGGTCACGACATAATGGGCCGATACTTTCGATTCCGGGTTGGCCAGCCAATTGATCGCGCTCGCGGCGTCGGGCATTCCGGTATAATGCAGCACCAACATGGTGATGGGCAGGCTGCGCTCGTCATAATTGGGCGACGGCGTCTCGATCATCGGCAGCTCGGTCATCACGCCCTTTCGGCCTGCCCCGTCGATCCGGCGGCATGCCTATGACAATGGCCCAGCGCGAAGCTGCAATCAAGCATGGTTAAGGGCGGCAAGAGTGCCAACGCCCGGAAATATCAGCCTGTCCGTCGCGCGTGTCCGATTGCGCCATCCGGCAATGCCACCTGCCGGGCATAGGCACCGCGAAATTCCGGGTGCGCGATGAAGTCGTCCCCCTGCCCGATCACCGTCTCGCCCGCGCCCAACAGCAATATCGTCCTGGCATGGCTGTGCCGCCCCAAGAGCCGCAGCACGGCCTGCCGCCGCTCCGGCGAGAAATAGAGCAGGACATTGCGGCACAGAAGCAGGTCATATTCGCCGGTCGGCGCCTTGGCGTCGAACAGATTATCATGGCGAAAATCGATCATCCGGCGCAATTCCGCGCTGGCGCGCCAATCCTCGCCATGAGGTTCAAACCATTTGAGAAGATCGCCGATGGCAAGCCCACGCTGGACGTCCATTTGCGAGAAGATCCCCGCGCGGGCCTGATCAATCGCAGCGGCCGAAATATCGCTTGCAAGGATTTCGATCCGCCAGCCGCTCCAACGCGCCGCATCGTTCCGCAGGCGGATTGCCAACGAATAGGCTTCCTGCCCGGTCGAACAGCCCGCGCTCCAGATGCGCAACGTCCGATCAGCGCGCTGTGCATGGATCGTCGGCAGAATCTGGCGATGGATCATGTCATAAATCTGGAGATCGCGGAAAAAGCTGCTTTCATTGTTGAGTAGCGCGTCAACCACATCCTGTTCCAGACGGGGATCGCTCTTGCGCGTCAACCGGGCAGCCAGTTCGTCTATATCCGCCAGCTTATACTGCCGCAGCACCGGCCGCAGCGCGGTTTCCATCCGCCAAGCCCTCCCTTCAGACAGGGTTTGGCCCGTGCGCGCTTCCAGCAATCCGGCGAGTATGCGCGCGGCACCTTCAAACATCGGAACAGGCGGGGCCATTCTCATGCGTTTATCCTGCCGCGTCGGGTGATGAAGTCCATCATATATTGGGGTTCCATCAAAGCGCAGGTGAGACCCGCCCCCGCCACTGATCCGGGCATGCCCCACACCACGCTGCTGGCCTCGTCCTGGGCAACGATCCAGCCGCCTGCGGCAACGATATCGCGGGCGCCGACCGTGCCGTCCCGACCCATGCCGGTCAGCACGACCCCGGCCGCTCCCGCGCCATAAACCTCCGCCATGCTGGCGAACATCGGGTCGACGCCGGGTAGATTGCCCGCTGGCGTGCGTTCGGGATTGAGCTGAATCATGACCCGGCCATAAAGTCCCCTGCGGACCTGAAGGTTGGCATTGCCCGGCGCGACATAGAGGGTGTCCGGGGCGAGAATGTCGCCGGTTTCCGCGATCCTCACGCGCAGGCTGGTCATGCGCGTAAGTTGCTGCGCGAAATAGATGGTGAAACTGGCAGGGAGATGCTGGGTCAACAAAAGCGGCACCCCCAGTGGCGCGGTCAGCCCTTCGAACAATTGTCCCAGCGCGTGGATACCACCCGTCGATGCGCCAATGCCCAGACAGGACAATGGCTGGAGAGCAGGTTGCACAACAGGCGGCACGACCGGCGCTGTGGACAGCAGGGTCATGACCCGCTGATCGAACAAGCGGTTGAGTCGCTCGATCAATGCCTGGGAAAATTGTTCGCCAAAGCTGCCGCTGCCCGGCTTCGATACGATGTCGCTTGCGCCAAGGGCCAGCGCCTCAATCGCCGCGGCACTGCCTTCCTCGCATTTGCCCGACAGGATCGCGACCTTCACGCCGGCCCGTGCTTCAAGAATGGCAGGGAGCGCGGCAAGGCCGCTCTGCCCCGGCAATTCGATGTCCAGCAGAACCAGATCAACCGAATGGTCCGCCAGATAGCCCAACGCCAGTTCGGCGCTATTGGTTTTGTGAACCACCTTATAGGCCGGGTCGAGATTCAGAATACGCTCGATCACCGTACGTACGACAACCGAGTCATCGACGATGAGGGTCCGCACGGCCCCCCGTCCTGTCCTGTGGTTGGTCATGATCGGCATGCTGACGGTCATTGGGAGACTTTCTGCACGAAGAAGAAAAGGTAGGACTTTACTCCCTGAACTGGAGTGCGGGCTGTCGGCCTATATCACTCCGACAATCGCCAATTTGCTTTCCAGCGTTTCCCGATCGAAAGGCTTCATGACATATTCGTCGGCTCCCGCCTCCACGGCCGCCTTGATATGGCTGATGCCGTTTTCAGTCGTGCAGAAGATAATCTTGGGCCGGGCGGTCACCTTTGACGTCGTCAAGGCCTGCAAAAACTCCATGCCGCTCATCACCGGCATATTCCAGTCAAGCAGGACCACGTCCGGCGCGGAGGCTTCGCACTGGGTCAGGGCATCCTGTCCATCCACCGCTTCGGTCACGGACAGGTCGAGCGATTCGAGAATATGGCGGGCCACCTTGCGGATAACCTTCGAATCGTCGACGACCAGGCAGTTCTTCATGATGCGTCCCTTTGGAATTTATGGCCCGAAAATCGATAGCTAGCGGGCAAATGCGAGTTTTTGGTAAACAGGATCGAAAACAAGATCATGCCGCCTGCGCCTGACCGCCCGCATCGATGAAGCTGCCCAGCGAGACCAACAGCCAGGATTGGCCGTCCTGCTCCACGATGGCGCGGGCATAAGGAGCCCAGGCACGGTCGAGTTGGCCACGCAACGGCAGTTCGCCCTGTGGAACGCGGCAGATGTCAGATACGCCATCGACCATCAGGCCATAGCTGTGCCCGGCGATATTGGCGATGATGGCAAGCCCGCCCTCGCGGCTGGGCGAGGCCGCCCCCTGGATCAGCGCTGCCGTATCGATGATCGTCAGCACACGGCTGCGCAGCGCAGAAAGGCCCGCGACATGCGCGCCCATGCCCGGCACCGGCGAAATCTCGGTCAGCTTGACGACGGCTTCCACCTCGCTTGCTTCCACCGCGATCCGGGTGCCTGCCAAAGTGGCGAAAAGATATAGTTGGTTCATGGCTCTATCCCTGTCCCGCGGCGATTGCGGCCATCAGCGCGTCCTGATCATAGCGGTAGATGCTGGAATCGCGCGGTCCGGCGGCGCGGGGCGAGGCCCGCAATTGCACCACCCGGCATCCCGTCATCTCGGCCATGATCCCGGCCAGCTTCGATCCGTCGCCATCATGACAAAGCAGCACGTCGTGCGGGTCGATGGTTCCGTCCTCCGGCAGGCCCAGCACCACGTCATGACCAGCCTGCCGCAATAGCGGGGCCAGTATCTCACGGGTCCAGCCATCTTCGCTGTCGGCCAGCAGGCAACGGCCGCCCTGGCCTTCGAAACCCTCTTTTCCGGACAGCGAAGCGAACAGTGCAAACGGGTTTATCACCTCCAGATGCTCGCCCTCGATCACGGCGATGCCGCTTAGCATTCCATGCATGGCGACCATGTCGGGGACGAGCGGCATCTGCACGATGTCCAACACAGCGGCGACCGGATAGCAGGCTTCCTGCGTACCGTCGCGCAGGCGCAAAGCGGACACCTTGTCCCGATCGAATTGCCACAAGCCATTGACAACAGGGACGAGTCGACCGTCGAGCCGGACAAAGGCACAGTTACCCGACCGACCGAACAGGCTGGCGTCGATATCCTCGACCCGGTCGATAAGGGCTAGCTTGAGCAGCCGTTTTTCGCCGGTCACTTCCTCGAACCGCAGCGCTGCGACCATTTCGACCCCGGCCTGGGCGTCTGCCTGTTCCTCGGTCTGTCGCGCCGCCTGATCGTCGAGAATGGTGGGCAGTTGGGCCGCGCTGGCAATGCCCGCCGCATCCAGCAGCAGCATCGGCTTGCCATTGTCCGGTAAGGTCATGCCCGCATAGACCCCGCTCGCCATGATGAGCGGCGAAGCGGGGCGGATCACCAGTTCCTCATGATTGTCGACCGCCGCAACGCCCATCGCGTAGGGCACGCCGCTGCCCGAACGCACCACCATGATGGCGCGAGGTGCGGCCTGCGCTGGTCGCTCCATGCCCAGCACATCCTCCAGCTCGATCATCGAGTGCCGCACGCCGCGGATTGTCGCGATCTGCGCGCCGCCGATGCGGCTGATCTGGAGCATCGCATTATTGTCGTGCAATATCTCCACCACGGCCGCGCGCGGAATGGCGAAATGCAGGCCGCCTGCCCGCACCACCAGACCCGGAATGATGGTCAGCGTCAGCGGCACGCGCAGGGTGATGCACAGTCCCTGGCCCGGATGATTGTCGAGCGCGATGACGCCGCCGATCCGCTCCACATTGGCGCGCACCACGTCCATGCCGACGCCGCGTCCCGAAATAGATGTGACCTGAGTGGCGGTGGAAAGGCCGGCCTGAAAGATGAGGTCGAGCCTTTCGGCTTCAGTCATCCGCGCAGCCGCTTCGGGCGTCAGGCGGCCTGCGCCGATCGCCTTTTCCACCAGCCGCGCCGTGTCGATGCCAGCGCCATCGTCGCTGATGGTGATGACGATCTGATTGCCCGACTGGCGGGCCTCCACCCGCAGCGCACCGGCTTCGGGCTTGCCGACGGCGCGACGCCGTTCGGGGGTTTCGATGCCATGGTCGATACTGTTGCGCACGATATGGGTGAGCGGGTCGACGACCATCTCCACCATCTCGCGGTCCATTTCGACATCGCCGCCCTCCAGCGTGAGGTCGATGCGCTTGCCAAGATCGCGGCCGAGATCACGGACCATGCGGGGAATGGCGGCGAACAACCGCTCGACCCGCTGCATCCGGGTCTTGGAAATCACGTCGCGCATATCCGCCACGCAGGTGGACAGCCTTTCGAACACATTGTCGAGTTCAGGGTCAGCCGACCGCTCGCGCAGCTTGCGCGACAATTCGTTGCGCGCCAGCACCATGTCCGACACGCCGTTCATCAACTGGTCGATCAGGCTGAGCGGCAGGCGGATGGTGCGCGGTCCGGCCTGCCCCGTTTGCCGCGCCACCGCGACCGGCGCTGACGGCACTTGCGCTGCGGCCTGTTCCGTCGGCGCGTTCAGCGCGGCGATCAGATAATCGTCATTTTCGTTGGGGAGCGCCGCGCCTCTGGCAACCGCTTCGGTCAACTCCCCGATCCGGTCCATCAGGCCCAGCACCGCGCTCACGGTGGCGGCGTCGGCCCCGCGCTTGCCGGCGCGAATGTCGGCCAGCACATCTTCCGCGGCATGGCTCAATCGTTCAAAGCGGGGCAGGTTCAGGAAACCACAACTGCCCTTAACGGTATGGAAGAAGCGAAAAATCGCATCCAGCCGATCGCGATCGGACGGGTCGGCCTCCCACGCGACGACTTCCCCGGCTAACGCTTCGAGCGTTTCCTGAGTTTCCGATATGAATTCCTGTAGTAACTCGTCCATTGCCATGGCCCCACCGATGCGCGCGGCACCACCTTTGGCGGGACGTGGTTAAAGGGCCGTTAAAAGCCATGGCGCGGACAGCAAAAGGGCGCCGCGATAGACTCGCGACGCCCCTCTGCATGAATAGCAATGCCAAAGCGTTTTCCAGGCAGGTGCAATCACCTGCGACCTTCGAAACCGCGGCAAACTAAAAGCTTAGCGCAGCCAAGCCGATGCGATCGTATCGGAAACTGCGTTAAACCGATGTCAGTCTTCAACCGCATCCTTGGCCCGCTCGCCGGCTTCGCGAGTGGCGTCAGCCTTATTTTCCAGCGCATCAGCGGCGTTTTCAGCCGACATTTCGGCGTTGCCGGTCAGGTTATCGGCCATGGCTTCCATATTGTCAGCCTGGTTGTCGAGCGCGTCCGCCTGATTTTCGTAAGCATTCTCGACCTGGTTTTCCTTGGCGGAATCGCACGCTGCGAGCGCGACAAGGCTGGCGAGGCCAAGGACTTTGACGAAGGTTTTCACGGCGTTGTTCTCCTGTTGCGCCCCCTGGGGCTACCTACTTCGCAAGGCTTCCAGGCCGCGAATGCAGCCTTCAGCCCTGACCGCGATCAACCGGCCGCACCCATGATGGTTCCCGTCGCAGTCTCGTTTCGTCGCATAAACGATCATTTTTTCAGAGAATCGCGGATCTCGCGGAGCAGCACAATGTCCTCCGGCGTCGGCACGGGTGCTGCGGCCGGTGCCTCGGCTTCCTGCTTGGCCGTCAGCCGATTAACCAGCCGAACGAGCAGAAAGATGACGAAGGCCAGGATCAGGAAATTGACCAATACGGTCAGAAACGCGCCCCAGCCGAACATGGCGACGCCCGCCGCTTTCAGGTCGGCATAGCTTTCGGGATTGCCCTGAAACCCGGCGGGCAGCGCGCCCAGCCGAATGAAGTAGCCTGAAAAGTCAGCGCCGCCGAAAATATACCCCACCACCGGCATGATCACGTCATCGGTCAGCGATTTGGTGATGGTCGCAAACGCGCCGCCGATGATGACCCCAACCGCCAGATCCATCACATTGCCGCGATTGATGAATGTCTTGAATTCCGAAAGCAGGCCCATGGTTTACACCCTTTTACCATCTGCGATATTATCTGCATGGCCCGTTGCGCGGATCAGTTCAACGCCCTATTTTCAGCATCGAAACAACCGCCAAGGATGTCCCATGACGCGCCTGCGCCGCTTCTCGACCTTTCTGCTGCCGCTCTTTGGGGCGTTCGCCCTGTCCGCCTGCGGCCTCAACAGCGTTCCGACAGCCGAGGAGGAGGCGAAGGCCAAATGGGCCGATGTGCAGGCGCAATATCAGCGCCGCTCCAATCTGGTCGGCAATCTGGTCGCCACGGTGAAGGCGGCGGGCAAGCAGGAGCAGGACACGCTGGTCCGCGTGACCGAAGCCCGCGCCAAGGCGACGTCGGTGCAGGTCAATGCGGAGGATCTGTCCGACCCTGCCAAAGTGGCGCAGTTCCAGGCGGCACAGGCGCAGTTGAGCCAGGGGCTTGGCCGCCTGCTCGCCTCGGTCGAGGCCTATCCCGACCTCAAGGCGAATGAGAATTTCCTCCAGCTCCAGTCGCAGTTGGAAGGCACCGAGAACCGCATCGCCGTCGCCATCCGCGACTATAATGGCGCGGTGCAGGCCTATAACACCCGCATCCGCACCTTCCCCGATGCGATCGGCGCGAAGATCATTCATGGGGCCAAGCCGATGACGCCGTTCCAAGCCACCACGCCCGGCGCGGAAGAAGCCCCGACCGTCGATTTTGGTAATTGAGCATAAACGCTGCACTCCACGCCCCGACAGGGCGAGCGCAGGGCCTATGGGGCATGGTCCTCATGGCGCTGTTCGTCTTGTCGGCCCTCGCCCCGACAGCGTGGGCGCAGGATTTTCCGAAGTTCGACGACAAGGGCGTGGTCGATGCGGCCAACCTGCTCGACCCCGCGCAGGAACAGGCGCTCAGCCAAAAGCTGATCGCGCAGAAGCAGGCCAGCGGGCGTTCGTTGGTGGTCGCCACCATTCCAGACCTGCAAGGCTATGATATTGCCGACTATGGCTATCGGCTCGGCCGGGCGTGGGGCATTGGCGACAAGGATAGCAATGGCGCGCTGCTGATCGTCGCGCCCAATGATCGCAAGGTGCGGATCGAGGTCGGCTATGGGCTGGAGGGAACGCTGACCGACGCGCTGTCTTCGCAGATTATCCGCAATGCCATCACGCCGCGCTTCAAGGCGGGCGACATGCCCGGCGGCATCGTAGCGGGTGTGGACCAGATCACCGCATTGCTCGCCCTGCCGCCCGAAGAGGCCCAGGCCCGCGCCGCCGCAGCGGAGGCGGAAGCGCGCAAGGCCAATAGCGGGGGCGGCGCGATCCTGGGCTTTTGGGCGGTCATGTTCTTCGTCTTCTTCATCGTCCTGCCGCTGTTGTCGCGCGCGGGCGGCGGCAAACGCTATCGCCGGGGTCGGGGCAGCATGCCGATCATATTGTGGGGACCGGGTGCCGGAAGTTCGGGCTGGGGATCAGGTGGCGGCTCCGGTTGGGGCGGTGGCGGCGGCTTTGGCGGAGGCGGTGGCGGCTTTTCGGGCGGCGGCAGCTTCGGCGGCGGCGGCGCATCGGGGGGCTGGTAATGGTCATGCAGCTTCATCTGACCCAGGCCGACCATGACCTTGTTTCCGCCGCCGTGGCAGAGGCCGAAGCGCAAACATCGGGGGAGATCGTCACCATCGTGGCGCGCCGGTCCGATGCCTATCATGACGTCGGGCTTAGCTGGGCGGCGGCGGCTGTTTTTCTCGCGCTTGCCCTCATGGCCGCCTTCCCTCAGCATCTGCGCGCCTTTCTGTCGACGCTGTTTCTCGATTGGGAGCATGAGCTGGCGGACTGGAAGCTGATGACCGGACTGCTCGGACTGCTCATCCTCAAATTCCTGATCGTGCGCTATGCGCTGGCGATCATGCCGCTGCGCATGGCGCTGACGCCGCGCGCGACCAAGGCGCGGCGCGTGCGTCGCCGTGCCATCCTCCTGTTCCGTTCCGCCGTCGAGGCCCGCACCCATGGCCGCACCGGCGTCCTCCTCTATCTCTCGCTCGACGAACATCGCGCCGAACTGGTGGCCGACCGCGCCATCAACGACAAGGTAACGCCCGAAATGTGGGGCGAGGCGATGGCAGCGCTGATCGAGGCGATCCGCGAGGGGCGACCCGGCGAAGGGCTGGCCGCCGAAGTGCGGCAGGTCGGCGCGATATTGGCGACACATTTCCCGCGCGCGCAGGGTGACATCAACGAACTCCCCGACAGGCTGATCGAATTATGACCGACCCGGATCGCGACGCGCCCGAAGAGGTGATGTGGCAGGGTCGCTTCATCACCGCCAAGCGACGGGGCAAATGGGAATATGTGGGGCGCGCGCGCGGCATCCAGGCGGCGGTCATCCTGGCGATGGATGACGGCCATGTGCTGCTGGTCGATCAATATCGCGTGCCGCTGGGCCGCCGCTGCATCGAACTGCCCGCCGGGCTGGTGGGCGACGAGGCGGCGGGCGAGGAGGCCAGCATCGCCGCCGCGCGCGAACTGGAAGAAGAGACAGGCTACCGCCCGGCCCGGCTCGAATCGCTGGGGCAGTTTTTCAGCTCTCCGGGCATGGTGTCGGAAAGTTTCACCCTGTTCCGCGCGCATGGGTTGGAGAAGACCGGCGATGGCGGCGGTGTCGAGGGCGAGGATATTATCGTCCACCGCATCCCCCTTGCCACCCTGCGCGACCAGATCGCGGAGTGGCGCGCGCAGGGCTATGCGATGGACGTCAAGCTGCTGCTGCTGCTGGGCGCGGGGATGATGGCCTAAGCCACTCGATACCAGTCGGCTACGCGCTCCAGGGCGAGGGTCAACACCAGCTTGCCCGCGCGGCTCGGCCAGCCCAGCGCCTTTTCGGCGGCGACAAGGCCTTCGCCAGCGCACACCACGCGCCATAATATGTCGGCGAGGCCAGGCCCGGCGGCGGCGATCGCGCCGTCGAACCGTTCGCGCGCGGACAATTGCGCGTTGGTCGGGTCCGCTTGCCGTCCCGGTCCCCGCCGTCCACCTTCGCGCGGGGCGGCGTCCCAGCACATCGTCACCCGTGCGCCCAGGCCCGCTTTCTCCCAGTCGGCGCGCAGACGCTCGCCCGCCAGATATTGGCGCTCGCTCACATGGCCACGCGCATGCAGCCAGGCGAGCGGGGATTCGCCGAGATTCACCATCACCCGCTGAGCCCGGCCATCGGGGCCTTCGATTGTCTGCTCGATATGCGTTGCGGCCATCACTCGCTCCTGCTGACAAGAATCGGATGCCCACCCCTTGCCATGGGGGATCATTTGTAGGAAAGAGAAAACCAAATAGGTTATTATAGAGGCATGGGATGATTACCCGCATCCGCGAAGTCCGCAAGGCGAAGGGGCTGACGCTCGAACAGGTTGGGGCGCTGTGCGATCCGCCGACCACGGCGCAGACGATCGGGCGGCTGGAAACCGGCACGCGCACCGTATCGGTCAAATGGCTCAACCGCATCGCGCTGGCGCTGGGCGTGACCACGTCCGAACTGGTCGCGCTGCCGGGGCAGGCCGAAGTGCCGGTCGCCGCGCTGCTCGGTCCCGATGGCGTACGCGCGCCGACCCGACCGCTCGCCTTCCCCTCGCCCGCCCCCAGCGACGGCATGGTGGGCGTGCATGTCAGCGCCAGCATCGGCGATTATCGCAGCGGCGACGCGATCTGGTGCCGCCGCATCGGGCCGGAAGACTTCGCCAGCGCGCTCAATCGCGACATCCTCTTTCCCCGGCCTGCCGGGCGCTTCCTGTTCGGTCGCCTGATCGGGCGGGAGGGCGATCGCCTGCAACTGCTGCCGCTGGGGTCGGGCGCGCGGCAATTGGTGCTGACCGACCCGCCATGGGCCGCAGTCGCCGTGCAACTCGTCCGGCGGCTCTAGCCAAAAGCGAATGCCCCTCTTAACCCGATGGCAAAGGCTGATCCGCGAAAGACAAGACCATGACGCTCAACGTCCTCATGCTATCGACCCTTTTCCCCGATATCAGCCGCCCCAATTTCGGCGTGTTCGTGGAACGGCAGGCGCGCGAACTGGCCAGCCGCGCGGAGGCCAATGTCACGGTGGTCGCGCCGGTCGGCCTGCCGCCATGGCCGCTGTCGCTCAGCGCCCGCTATGCGCCGCTGCGCGCGCTGCCGCGCAAGGAGCGCTGGCGCGAACTGACCGTCTATCGCCCGACTTTCCCGATCATCCCCAAATTTGGCGGGCGCACCAATGTCATCACCATGACGCGCGCCATCCTGCCGCTGGTGCGCCGCCTGCACGCGCAGACGCCGTTCGACGTGATTGATGCCAGTTTCTTCTTTCCTGACGGCCCGGTGGCGCAGCGTCTGTCGAAGGCGCTCGGCATCCCCTATTCGGTCAAGGCGCGCGGCGCGGACATTCACCATTGGGGCACGCAGCGCGGCACCCGCAAGATGGTAGCGCAAGCGGGCGACCATGCGGCGGGCCTCCTCGCCGTGTCCGACGCGATGCGCCGCTCCATGGCGCGGATGGGTATGGATGCCGACAAGATCCGCGTCCATTATACCGGGGTCGATCTCGATACGTTCGAACTGTCCGATCGTGCCGCGGCGAAGGAAGCGCTCGATTTCAGCGGGCCGGTGGTGCTGTGCGTCGGCGCGCTGATCCCGCGCAAGGGGCAGGAATTGCTTGTCCGCGCGCTGCCCGCATTGCCCGACGTCACCCTGCTGCTGGCGGGGCAGGGCCAATATCGGCGGACGCTGGAAAATCTGGCGCAGGAACTGGGGGTGGAGCGCCGCGTCGGTTTCCTGGGGTCGGTGCCGCATCATAAATTGCCGCGCATCTTTGCTGCGGCCGATGTGATGGCGCTGCCATCGGCATCCGAAGGCCTCGCCAATGCCTGGGTCGAATCGCTCGCCTGCGGCACGCCGATTGTCATCAGTGATGTGGGCGGCGCGCGCGAATTGCTCGATCGGCCCGAAGCCGGGCAGATTGTCGAGCGCGATCCGCAAGCTATCGCGGCGGCCATCCGCGCCATCCTTGATAATCCACCGGCACCCGAAAAGGTGCGCGAGGCGGCGCTGCGCTTTACCTGGGCGGCCAATGGCGACGCGCTACTGGCGCATCTTCAGGGGATCGCCGCCTCGACCTGACCCGCGATCGGCAAGATCCGCGCCCGGCCGTCGGGCGTCGGAAAATGCCCGCCGTCGAACGGCACCTCGCCCCAGCGCCACGGCGTCAATTCGGCATAGGCCGGGTTGGAAATGGGTGCATGGCGGCGCAGGTTGAGCAGTCGCGTGCCATCATTACGATAGGCGGTCAATCGCCCATGTTCGCGATAAATGTCGGCGGGCTGTTCGTAATGGAAGGCATCGCCCCAGCCCATCGTCTGCGCCACCCGCGTCAGCATCCACCAGTCGGGCCGCGCCTCGCCCGGCAGGTCGAACAAGCGCCTTTGTCGGCTGACGAGGCGGTCCAGTCCCGTCACGGTGCCATCCTTTTCGATCCAGTTTGCCGATGGGAGGCATAGGGTCCAGCCGTCGGCGGCTTCGTCCGCGCGATCGGTCGACCGGATCGACAGCGGCACGGCCGCTCGCGCGGCGCGCAGCCAGTCCGCCGCGCCGTCATCCGCACCGATGCTCCACAGCGCCCGCACCTGTCCGTCGCGCATGGCGTCGAGCAGGGCTGCGTCCTCCAGTCCCGACTGCTCCACCAACTGCCGCGCGCCCCAGAAGCGCGCGACATTGGCCCGCACGGACACGGAGAAATCGCCATGGGCGGCAAGGTCGGCGGCGTGACAACCCACTTCGCGCGCGCCCATACCGTTCGCGCCAGTCGGCAGCGCAAAAGGGCTGGCCCCCGGTCGCCCGATCCGTCCCGTGAGTAGATGTAGGTTGATCGCCGCCGCCGCGACGTCCGCGCCCGCCGTCTCGCCGAACAGAGTCACGAGCCGATCGGCCGTGCCCAGCGCGTCGAAGAAATCGCGCACCTGTCCCGGTTCGATCCCGCAGGCCCGTGCGACCGACCATAGATCATGTCCGGGTGCCAACCGATCGCGAAACCCGTCGGGCACGGTCACATGCGCGGCCACGAAATCCGCGTCGGTCAGGCGGACATCAAGGCTATGCAGCAACAACCCCGCGAGCAAGCGGGCGACGCTCCCTGCGCGAACCGGCAATGACATGTCGGCTTCGATCCCCGTGCCTAGCACCACGAGCCGGGTGCCGCGCGTCGTGCGCGCCTCCTGCACTCGGTCCAGCAAGAGCGGATGCGCCAGCAAGGCGGGCACGTCGGCGATCAGGATCATGTCGGCGCGGTCGATATCCTCCAGCGTGGCGGGCATCACATCTTCGCCATAGGCGGCGCGCTGCAAGTCGCCGATCGCGCCGCGCCATGGGGCATGGATGTGAGCGGACCCCAAAAAGCCCTTCATCAGCTTGTTGGCGACATAATAATCCTCGGTCAGCAAGCCACCGCCCACATGGAGCGCGACGCTGCCCGGCCCATGCCGCGCCTGCACGGCGGCCAGACGCCGCGCAATCTGCGCGACAGCCTTGTCCCAGGTCGCCCGCTTGCCCTCGACCTGCGGGTGCAACAGTCGTCCTTCCAAGTCCGTCATGGCCGTCAGCGCATCCGCACCTTCGCACAACTGTCCGGCATTAGCGGGATGCGCCTTGTCACCCTCAATCCGCAGGTCGCGATCGGTGCCGGTCATAGCCCGCACGCCGCACCCCATGCCACACTGGCCGCACAGGCTTCTGACGATCGCCATCTCAGCGTGGATTCCGGTTGCGAACGCTCATAGGCCGCGTCCTAGCCGATCGCGCTGCCCGACAAAAGCAGCCCTGCCGATGTCAGGCGATGGCGCCCACGCTCGCCGGGTCATCAACCGCCTGCCCGGTCCAACTGTCGCCCTCCTGTCGATAGGCAACATGGCTGGCCCGCTGGAAGCCCGTGCCGTCCCAGACGATCACCTGCAATTCGACTTCATTGTTGCGATGGACGTGGAGCCAGTTGAAACTTTGCGGCTCATCATTGCGCAGGCGTGTCGATGTCGCGGTACCAGCTTGAATCACCAGTGCGCCGCCCGACTGCTCCACCATTTTGGCGGCCGATTCGGCATAGGTCCGGTGAAAATGGCCGGCGAGGGCGAGATGTACGCCAGCTTCGCACGCGGCCTGGATCGCATCCTCATGCTGGCCGACCGCTTCGCTCAATTCGCCGCCCCGGCCGATCGGCATGGCGAAGAGCGGATGGTGAGTGACGAGAATGCGGGTCTTGTCCGGTGCCACTGATGCGAAGCGTTTGCGCAGCATTTCCATCTGGCCATGGTTGATCCGCCCATCCTTGATGGTCAGCGACCGGGCCGTGTTGATACCCAGGATCGCCACTTCAGCATTTTCATAGAAGGGGCACAAGTCGCTGCTGATATAGCGTTTGTAGCGATCGAGCGGGGTCATGAAGCGTCGTATCACGTCGTAAAGTGGCACATCATGATTTCCCGGCACGACCAGCAGTTTAAGGCCGGCGCTGCGCAAGCGGTTGAGCCAGGCGGACGCAGCGCGGAACTGATTCACGCGGGCGCGCTGCGTGAAATCGCCACTGATCACGACCAGGTCCGGTCGGCGCGCCTCCAGCCATGCCGTGGCGGCATCAACGATCTTTGGATCGTTCGCGCCAAAGTGAATATCGGAGAGATGTGCGATACGGGCCATCAAAGGGTAACGAAGTGTAAGCAGATGGTTTCCATTGGACCCTAATCCCCTCTTGCCGTGTTGTTGTGCCATGGAAACGAAAGCGCCCCCCAGCCCTGTTCTTCGCCCCCTCCCCCGCGAGGCCGCGCTGATCGTCAATGCCCATAGTCGCAAGGGCCAGGATCTGTATGCGCAAGCCAAGCAGAAGCTGGAAGAGGCGGGCGTTCGACTGGTTGCCGCCCATGCGGTCGAAGATCCGAGCCAGATGGATAGGACGGTCCGTCAAGCGATCGCCGACGGCGCGCCGATGGTGATCGTGGGCGGTGGCGACGGGTCGATGTCGGGCACGGTCGATGAACTGGTGGGCAAGGATTGCGTCTTTGCCGTGCTACCGCTCGGTACCGCGAACAGCTTTGCCCGTACATTGGGCCTGCCGCTCGACCTGGATGGCGCGGTGCAGGTGATCGCCCATGGCCGCCGACGACGGGTGGATCTGGGCATGATCGATCGGGATTATTTCGTCAACGCCGCCTCGCTGGGCCTGTCACCGATCATTGGCCGCACCGTGCCGCACAAGCTTAAACGCTATCTGGGGCGCATCGGCTATCTCGTCTGGGCGGTCAAATGCTCGGTCGGATTCCGCGCCTTTCGCCTCGTCATCGACGACGGGCTGAAGGAACATCGGCTCTGGTCGACCGAAGTCCGTATTCTCAACGGCCCCTTTCATGGTGGGGTCGAATTGTCCGACCATGCCGATGTGGATACGGGCGAGATTGTCATTCAAGCGGTCGTCGGGCGCAGCCATGTCCGGCTTGCCTGGGATTGGTATGCCAAATTCTTCAAGCTGCGCGACCGCGATTCGCACACGCAGGAATTTACCGGCAAGTCGTTCACGATTTCGACCCGTCCGACCCAGCGCATCTCGATTGATGGCGAAGTGCTGGCCAAGACTCCCGTCACCGCCAAGGTCGCGGCTGGCGCAATCGAGGTGGCGGTGCCGGTCGAGGATTGATCAGAGCGGTTTTTCGTAAATCTGATAGACTTTGTTGACCGTGCTATTGATCGCTTCGGCAATGGCATTCATGCCCTGATTATCATCTAGAACCCAGCCGATCTCGCCCCGCGTGGCGCCATAATGGGCAACGGCGTCCAGCCGGATATGCTCGATCATCATGAAGGCAAGCTGGCTGGCAATGCGCGAGGATTGCAGGCGCTGCACGACGCCCATGAGCGGCACGCGCATGGTGCGGACCTTGGGCTTGCGTAACCACCACAGAAGTTTTGCCCAGCCGAAGGGGAAAAGCGACCCGTTGAGCGGCCCCAGCGCCTCGTTGAGGTCGGGCAGCGTCATCATGAAGGCAACCGGCTCATCGTCCAGTTCAGCGATCATGATGAGATCCTCGAACACGATGGGCTTCAGTTTCTTGCCTGTATGCACGACCTCTGCATCGGTGATCGGCACGAAGCCCCAATTCTTGCCCCATGCATCGTTCAGGATCGACAGGATGATCGCGGCTTCCTTGTCGAACTTCGCCTTTTCCACCTTGCGGATGCGGATGCGCGGGTTTTTCTGGCCCGATGCGACGATCCGCTGGATGAGTGGCGGGAAACTGCTCGTGATGTCCAATTCGTAGGTTTTGAGCTGTTTGACCGGAGCGTAGCCTGCGCCCTCGATCATCGCCTGATAGGCCGGGCTGTTATGGCCCATCATCACCGTGGGGGGATGGTCATGACCCTGGATCAGCAGCCCCGGCTCCTCCCAGATCGAGAGCGAAATCGGCCCCAGCGCGCGAGTCATGCCCTTGGCGCGCAGCCAGTCTTCCGCCGCTGCGATCAGCGCCGCGCCGACATCCGCATCGGTGGCTTCGAACAGGCCGAAATTGCCGGTGCCCGGCCCCATGCCCTGCTCGGCGGGCTGGGCCAGCGCGAGGCGATCAAAATGGGCCGAAATGCGGCCGACGACCCGACCGCCCCGCCGCGCAAGGAAATATTGCGCCTCGGCATGGTCGAAAAAGGGATTGTCGCCCGGCGTCAGCAGCGCCTTCACCTCGGCCTTGAGCGGCGGCACCCAGTTCGGGTCGTTCGCATAGATCGACCAGGGGAGGTCGATAAAAGCCTTGAGGTCGGCCTTGCCGGAAACAGGAGTGATGACCAGATCGGATTGCGTCACGGTTGCCGCCTTGATGATGGGAACAGGACGCAGTTCGCCGCTTGTTTGCGCAATGTCAATCACGGGCGCGGGATGGCGGCGTATCGGGACGCGGATGTCATGGTGCTGCCACGATATCAGCGCATTTGGAGTGTAGGACGGTCTTATGACAGTGCATGATCCCATATTGGCCGCCGCCCAGCGGGCGCGAGCGACCATTCCCGACGACACCGCCATGCTGCGGGCTGCGGCGGAACTGACGCGCGACTATAGCGTCGCCAATCCGCGCATCTACTGGCCCGATATGCTCGGTTCGGCGCTGATCGGCTGGGCCGGGATGGCCGGGGCGATCATGGCGCACAATGTCGCGATCGCCATCGTTTGCGGGGTTGTGGCGATGCTGGCGCTTTATCGCGCTGCAAGCTTCATTCATGAACTCACCCATATCCGCAAGGGCGCGCTGCCGGGCTTTCGCTTCGGCTGGAACCTGATCGTCGGCATTCCGCTGATGATCCCGTCCTTTCTCTATGAGGGCGTGCATACCCAGCATCATGCCCGCACCCGCTATGGCACGGCGGAAGACCCCGAATATCTGCCGCTGGCGCTGATGAAGCCCTGGTCATTGCCGCTGTTCATTCTGGTCGCGGCGTTGGCCCCTGTCGGCCTCATCCTGCGCTTCGGGCTGCTGACCCCGCTCAGCCTCCTCCTGCCGCCATTGCGCCGCAAGGTGGTGGCGGAATTATCGGCGCTGTCGATCAACCCCGCCTATCGCCGTCGCGCGCCGGAAGGTGACTTTGCGCGCATGTGGGCGTGGCAGGAAGCAGGTGCCTGCCTGTTCGCGCTGGCGCTGGTGGGCAGCGTATTCGTTTTCGGATGGAAGCCTCTGCTCGTCTATATGGCGATCCATTCGGCGATGACCGTCGTCAACCAGTTGCGCACCCTGGTCGCGCATCTGTGGGAGAATGAGGGCGATCCAATGACGGTGACGGCCCAATATCTCGATTCGGTCAATGTGCCGCCGCCCGGTGCGCTGCCCGAACTATGGGCGCCGGTGGGCCTGCGCTATCATGCGCTCCACCATCTGCTGCCGAGCGTCCCCTATCATGCGCTGGGTCAGGCGCATGCCCGCCTGATCGCAACGCTGGACGCTGGCTCGCCCTATCATCGCGGCAATTATCCGGGGATGATCCCGCTGGTAGGCAAGATCGCGCGTAGCACGATGGGCGCGCGCTGAGGCTATTCTTCGGTCCTGAACAACATGGTTTCGCCAACCAGCAGGAACAGAAAGAAGGGTGCCCAGGCGGCCAGGAAAGGCGGATAGGCACCCAGGCTGCCCATCGCGAGCGAGAAATTGTCAGCGACGAAATAGGCAAAGCCGAGCGCCATGCCCATCACCGTGCGCACGAATAGCTGCCCCGACCGGGCGAGGCCGAAGGCCGCCACGGACCCCAGGATCGGCATCAGCAGTGCCGACAGCGGCCCGGACATTTTGTGCCACAGGCTGGCCTCCAGCTCCGCCGTCGGCCGCCCGGCATCGTGCAGGTCGGAAATCGCCGCCTTAAGTTCCGCGAAGGTCAGCGCGTCGGGGTCGACCTTGGCCAGGGTGAACTGATCGGGGCGAATATCCCGGCCGAAGCGGATTGTGCCAACATCGGTTATCGTGCCGCGCGCCACATCAAACTGGCGTGCGCCCTCCAGCAGCCAACTGCTGGTTTCCACATCATAATGGCCGCGTGGTGCCTCCACGATCGTCGTCAGGCGATTGTTGATCCGGTTGTAAATGCGCACCTGCCGCAACTGGACTTCAGTGCCGCGCCCCGCCACGATCGCGGCGTTGACGAGATTGTTGCCGTCCCGAACCCAGGGATTGCTCTTGACCCCGCTATCGCGCGGGATCGGGCCATAATCCACCGCTTCCCAGGCACTGAGCGCTGCTGTCGATCGCGCCACGACCCGTTCGTTGAACACATAGCTGATCAGCGAGACACCCAGCGCCGCCGCGATCAGCGGTGCGAGTATCTGGTGCGCGGACAGCCCCGCCGCCTTCATCGAGATGATCTCGCTATTCTGGTTGAGCGTCGCCAGCATGACCAGCGTGCCCAGCAACACCGAGAAGGGCAGGAAGCGCGCAATGATCTGCGGCGCGCGCAGGCCGACATAGTGCCATAGTTGCGCATCGCCATTGCCGGGATAGGCCAGCACGTCGCTGGAATTGCCCAGCAGGTCGAGTGTTTGAAGCACGACCACCAGCAGCGCCAGCACGGCAAACGTCCGGGTCAGGAACAGGCGCGCCATATAAAGGGTGATGGGCGTCGATGGGAAGAAATTAAACTGCATGGCCTCAGGCCGCTCCTTCCTCGGTCACGACCGGCCGACGTTTGCGGCCCAGCCGCAACAGTCGTGCGACCTGCTTCCCCAATTTGGCAAAGGCAAATTCCAGCGCCCCGATCGGTTGGCCGCCAGGACGATGGGCGATGACATGATACATCCACAGAATAAGTCCGGCCACCAGCACGAACGGACCCCACAAGGCGATGATCGGATCAATTTTGCCCAATGCGCCGATGCCTTCGCCATATTGGTTGATCTTGTGATAGGTCACGATGAACACAATCGAGAGGAAGACGCCGAGCGCCGATGTCGATCGCTTGGGCGGGATGGCGAAGGCCAGCGCGGCAAGCGGCAGCAGCAACATCATCGCCACTTCGACCATGCGGAAATGGAAATTGGCGCGCACTTCGTCGCGTAATTTGGCGGGGGTCTCGCTGCTGTGGCCGATCACCACCAGTTCGGGGATCGTCTTTTCCCGATCCACGTCGCGGCCACGGAAATTTTCGATTTGCGGCAGGTCGATCGGCAGATCATGGCTGGAAAAGGACAGGATACGCGGCGTTTTATATTTGGGCGAATCATTGACCAGCACACCATCGCGCAACCGGAAAATGATCGTGTCGGGATCATCCGTAGCAAGGAACATGCCCTGCGCCGCCGTAACCGCAACCGATTGCCCATCGCGGCTGCTGGCGCGCACAAAGATGCCCTGAAGGTTGCGGCCTTCGTCCAGGCTGCGCTCGATTCGCATCGTCATCCGCCGCCCAAGATTCGTGAACTCGCCCACCTTGATCGACGCGCCGAGCGCGCCTGACCGCAATTCGAAGCGCAACGCCTCATAGGCGTGGCGCGACAGGGGCTGGACCCAGCCGACGATGCCGAAATTAAGCAACGCCAGCGCAATCGCATACATATAGGGGACGCGCAGCAAGCGACCATAAGACAGGCCAACGCCGCGCATGACGTCCAGTTCGGACGACATGGCCAGTTTGCGAAAGGCGAGCAAGATGCCGAGCATCAAGCCGATCGGGATGCCGAGCGAGAGATATTCGGGCAGCATATTGGCGAGCATCCGCCACACGACGCTGACCGGCCCGCCCTCCGCCGCGACGAAATCGAACAGGCTGAGCATCTTGTCGAGGACAAGCAGCATCGCGGCGATCACCAGCGTACCCAGCATGGGCACCGCGATCAGGCGGGCGAGATAACGGTCGGTGGCGGTCAGCATTCTCTAAGTCGTCGTCCCATCACCATGTTTTGGCCGCAAACCCCGGCCATATCAAATGGCATAGCGTTGCGGGGCGAACAGGGGCTCGCCATCCGGCCCATGCCGGTGGCTATAGCTTCCAGGAGTCTGATGGTCATGATAAAAGTTGCAATGGGTCTGATGTCGGGAGCAGCGCTGATCGCTGCGGTGCCCGCATTCGCCCATGGCCAGGAAATTGCCAATGATTTGGACCGTTGTGCGGCAAGCGCCAGCGGGCCTGCTGTGCTGGTCGATGTGCGCGGTTTTGCCGCCGCCACGGGCAAGGTGCGGCTTCAATCCTATCCGGCGACCAAGGCGGCATGGCTGACCAAGGGCGAATGGCTGCATCGCATTGATACGGCGGTCCGCCCGGCCAATGGCGCGATGCGATTCTGTATGCCAGTGCCGCAGCCGGGCAAATATGGCATCGCCGTGCGGCATGACCGCAATGGCAATGGTAAGACCGACATTTCCAGCGACGGCGGTGGTTTTTCCAACAATCCGTCGATCAGCCTCTTCAACCTGGGCAAGCCCGGTGTCGAGAAAGCCGCTTTCTATGCCGGTCCCGGCGTGACGAAAATCACGATCACCCTCAAATATATGTGACCCCAAAGCCATGGTTTGCGTCGCCCTCCTGTCCAATCCCAAATCCACGGGCAACCGGCAGTCGCTTCCGCGCGTGCGCAGCTATTGCGCCAGCAACCCCGACATCTTCCATTATGAGGTGGAGCATGTCGAACAGATCGGCCGGGCGTTCCAAACCATCGCCCGCGTCGATCCGGTCGTCATCGTCATCAATGGCGGCGACGGGACGGTGCAGGCGTCGCTGACCGAACTCTATCAGGGCGAACATTTCAAGGGCCGGGTGCCACCGATCGCGGTGCTGCCCAATGGCAAGACCAACCTGATCGCGCTGGACCTGGGCATCCATGGCGACCCGATCAAGGCACTGGAGCGGATCGTCGCGATCGCCAAGGCGGGTGTGGACGATCATGTCGTCGCACGCGAGCTTATCGCCCTGTCGGACGGACAGGTCGGCAGCCGCCCGGTGCTGGGCATGTTCCTGGGCGGCGCGGGGCTGGCCGACTATATGCTCTATTGCCGCAACCAGATTTATCCGCTGGGCCTTTCCAATGGCCTGAGCCATTTCATCACCGCGATGGCGGTGCTGGTGTCGCTGTTGTTCGGCATCAGCGCGCGCTTTCTGCCGCCGTCGAGCAAGCCGGTCAGCATTTCGCTGATCCGCGACGGGCAACTGGTCGGGCGCTATGCGGTACTCATCGTGACCACGCTCGAACGGCTGCTATTGGGCGTGCAGCCGGGTGACAGTCGGCGCGGCAATATGAAGCTGATGGCGGTGGATCAAAACCTCCCAGCGCTGCTGCGCCTGATGTGGGCCAGCCTCTTCAGGCGGGTGGGCAAGCGCCAGATGCAGGGCATCCATCTGGAACAGGGTGACACGATCCGCATCGAGGGCAATCATAGCAGCGTCATTCTGGACGGCGAATTGTTCGAAGCGTCGGAGGGCAAGCCGATCGTGCTACGATCGACCCAGCCAGTGCCGTTCCTGCGACTGGCGGCTTGAACCGATTGCAAGGCAGCCATGAATCAAACCGAAATTCGATGTTTCAAATAGACTATGACCGCCACGCCAATTGCCTGAACATGCGGGTAGAGGGGTTCTGGACGGCCGAGACGGTGGTGGCACTCGCCAAGGAGGTCGGTGTGAAAGCCCAGGAGGCGCGCGCCATCCGCGACGATTTCAACGTGCTGGTCGACTCGCTGGCGTTCCCGGTACAGGCCAATGATGTCGCTGATTTGCTCAGCAACATCATGCGGGGCGGGATCAGCCTGACGTCCGGGCGCGCCGCCGTGGTTGTTGGCAGCCAGTTGAACAAGGCGCAGGCCGAACGCACATTGGTGCATCCCAGACTGCGCGTATTTCTGACGATCGAAGACGCGCGGGACTGGTTGGCGCGATAGGCCTCAGCCCCGCCTCAGCCGCGCAATTCCACCCAGGTCGGGGCATGGTCGCTGGCCTTTTCCCGGCCGCGAAAGTCCCGATCGACCTGCGCGTCGACAAGGCGGTCGGCGGCGGCGGGGCTTAGGAGCAGATGATCGATGCGGAAGCCTGCGTCGCGTGGCCAACTGTTCATCTGATAATCCCAATAGGTCCAAACGCCGCCAGCAGGATGGCGGCTGCGCAGCGCGTCGGTCCAGCCATCGGCCAGCATCCGGCGATAGGCAGCCCGGCTTTCGGGCTGCATCAGCGCATCATTGGCCATCACCTTGACGGAATAGGTGTCATCGTCGCGGGGGATGACATTATAGTCGCCCGCCAGGATCGCGGGCGCTTCCTCCGCCCAGATTTCGGCGGCGCGGTTGCGCAGGCGGTGCATCCAGCGGAGTTTGTAGTCGAATTTGGGGCCGGGCTGTGGATTGCCGTTGGGAAGGTAGATGCTGGCGACGCGCACGCCCTTCACATCGGCCTCCAGATAACGGCTATGGTCGTCCTCCGGTTCGCCGTCGAGGCCGCGCCGGATTTCGACCGGCGTTTCGCCGCGCGCGAGGATGGCGACGCCGTTGAAGCCCTTTTGCCCGTGCCAGATCACGCCATAGCCGGCATCCTCGATATCCTTGACCGGGAAGGTCTCGTCAGAGGTCTTTATCTCTTGCAGGCAAGCGATGTCGGGCCGCGTTTCATCAAGCCATTCGAGCAGGCGCGGCAGGCGCGCCTTGATGCCGTTGATGTTGAAGGTGGCGATACGCATGGACGATTCTCCTCGCCCCCGTCCCTAAGGGCTGGAACGACGCTTGGCTATCAGACCGAGAAGCTGGTGCCGCAGCCGCAACCGGCGGTCGCATTGGGATTGGTCACCTTGAAGGCCGCGCCGCCCAGATCGGAGACGAAATCCACGGCTGATCCGCGTACCAGGTCTAGGCTCACGTCATCGACCACCAGCGTCACGCCGTCGCGCTCGACCGATATATCCTCGGCATCGATCTGATCGGCGAGGCCGAACCGATATTGAAAGCCCGAACAGCCGCCCCCCTCCACGGCCAGCCGCAGGATCGCGGGCTTGCCCTGTTTGGCAGCGATCGCGGCGACACGCGCGGCGGCAGACGGGGTGAGATCAATGTCGGTCATGGACCTTAGATAGGATCAAGCAAAAGGCCCGGCAACCCATGGGGTGCCGGGCCTTTTGCGAAAGTCGAAAAAGAGAGGATCAATCCGCCGCCTTTTCCTGCGCCTTGGTCGGGCCGCCCATGGCGACCGGCGGCTTGGTGTTCACCGCGACCAGATAGTCGGGACCGGCGACGAAGGGGATGGGGTTGATCGCCGCGCCATCGACGCGGACTTCATAGTGAAGGTGGCTGCCGGTGGAACGGCCGGTCGAGCCCATCAGGCCGATGACCTGGCCGCGCTTCACATAGCTGTTCGCTGGAACGATCAGCTTCGACATATGGCCGTAGCGCGTTTCCATGCCGCCACCATGCGATATCTGGACGAGATTGCCGTAGCCGCTGGCCCAGCCCGAACGGCTGACGATGCCATCGGCGGTCGCATAGATGGGGGTGCCGACGGGGCCGGGAATGTCGATGCCCTTGTGCATCCGGGCCTGGCCGTTGAACGGATCGGAACGGGTGCCGAAATTGGAGGTCAGCGAAAGCTTTTCGACCGGGCGGCCCGATGGGATATACGCGGTCGCCTTGGGCGTACCATCCATGCGCTGAAGGCTGGAGAAGATGTTGGAGAAGGCGAGATCGACCGGGGCGGGCGTGGTCGCCGCCGCTTCGGTCACTTCGCCATAGGGATCGTCATCTTCGGTCGCCTGGGCGGGCATCGCCGCACAGAGCGTTCCGACCATGGCGATGCTTCCAAAAATTTTCGCGGCTTTCGCTGCATTCTGGAACAAATTGGATGCACCAGCATTGATCGATTGAAGAAACAGCATGCCGACCCCGACTTATGTCACCGCAGGCTTGATTGCCTGTCGGCGCTTCCCGTGTTTTTCTTGGCGACCTAAATCGCCCCCGCCAGACATAGACTGCAAATTGGCGATCATGTTGCAAGCGCGGCGTAGAATTCGTGGGTCAAACCGGCCTGTCGACGCGCCGAGTCGTTGAACGGTGGCTTAACGCTGCCCCGAAAATGGCGTTTCACCAGCATTTGGTAATGAATCGGTGGATTTAGGTTCCTTCGGTTCGCCTCTATGACAAACCAGTTCGTCCCGGCGCGGACATGGCGTATCTCATCGACAATGATGCGCCGCAGGATTTTGACGGTGGGTCCATCGCCCGCCTGGTCGAACCGTTCGACCGTCGCGGGCGTGATGTCGAGCGCGCGCGCCTCCAGCACCATGGGGACGATGGCGAGGCGGGCGAGCGCATCCTCCGCCGTTTCGGTGGCCGCCTGCCACAGGCCGTCATGCGCAGGCAGCGCGCCATAATGGCTGCCCATCTGGCGCAGCCGCCGGTCGAGCAACGCGAAATGCATCGCTTCATCCGCGCCCACGCGCATCCATTCGTCGGTGAAGGCGGGCGGGAATTGTGCGCCAAAGCGGCCGATCAGGTCGAAAGCGAGGTCGATCGCGACAAATTCGATATGGGCGAGTGCGTGGATCATGGCGATGCGCGCCCGGTCCGACCCGATCTTGCCGCGCCGGGGCATCTGGGCGGGCGGCAGCAGTTCCGGTGTCGTCGGCCGCGCTGGTCGATCGGGCATCGCCACATCGAAATGATGGGCCAAATGTCCCAGCCGCCACGCCCGCGCGGTCGCGCGGGCGGCCATCAGCTTGGCGACGGGATCGGCGGTCAGCAGGACATGGGCGCAGGCCACGCCTACGCTGGTAACACCAGCAGGCAGGCTCAAAGCGCTTGCGCCGCCTCAAGCACCTCCTGCGCATGGCCCTTGACCTTCACCTTGAGCCAGACACGCTGCAGGCGACCTTCCGCGTCGAAGAGGAAGGTGTCACGTTCGATGCCCATATAGGAGCGGCCATACATGGACTTTTCGACCCAGGTGCCGAAGGCTTCGCACAGCGCGCCTTCCTCGTCCGAGGCCAGGATCACCGAAAGGCCATATTTGTCGGCGAATTTGCGCAGCTTGGCGGGTTTGTCCTTCGACACGCCGACGACCGGCACGCCCGCTGCCGCAAATTCGTCGGCCAGTGCGGTAAAATCCTTGGCTTCATTGGTGCAGCCCGGCGTGTCCGCCTTGGGATAGAAATAGACGACGAGCGGCTTGCCTGCGTAGCGGGCCAGCGTGAATTCCACGCCGTCTGCGTCCTTGATCGTCCCTGTTGGGATGGCGTCGCCCTGTTGCAGCATCACATATCCTCCGAATAGGGCGCGGCGAGCGCGGCCCAAGCCTGACCGACGCTTTGCCGCGCCTGCGCATAGCTTTCAAGCAGACTGTCCCAATGGTCAGCGCCGCAGGCGCGCGCGACGAGCGGGCGAGTCGCTTCGGCCGGTTCGGTCGATCCGGGCGCGACGAGGCGCGAGACGACGAGATAGCGGGTGATGAGGTCATGCGCGGCGAGGAGGTCGGCGGGCAGATGCCCGGCAGCGACGAGGTCCGCCAGCGCCTTGCCGAGATCCGGGTCGAACGCCATGCCATGACGGAATTGCGAGACGTGGATCAGAAATTCGAGATCGACCAGGCCACCGGGCACCAGCTTGACGTCGAGGTCGCTGGCGGGCGGTTTGTGGGTGGCGATGTCCCGCCGCATCTGCACCGCCTGCCGCGCCAGCTCGTCAAAGTCGCGGGGGCGGTGCAATGTTTCGGTGAGGATGGCCTTCAATGCAGCGCGAGCTTCGGGCGATCCGAACACCGAACGGGCGCGGGTGAGCGCGAGGTGCTCCCAGGTCCAGGCAGCTTCGCGCTCATATTTGGCGAAACTGTCGAAACTGACCGCCAGCAGCCCCTGCGCGCCCGATGGCCGCAGCCTTGTATCGACCTCATAGAGCGGGCCGGAGGCAGTATGGACCGACAGCGCGTTGGTGACGCGCTGGGCCAGGCGGTTGAAATAGAGCGTCGCGCCCAATGGCCGCGCTCCGTCGGACTCGGTCTGGAAATCGCCGGTGAAGAGATAGATGAGATCGAGATCGGAGGCATGGGTGAGCAGGCCGCCACCCATCCGGCCCAGCGCCAATATGACCAATTCGCCGCCCGGCACCCGCCCATGGGCGGATTCGAACTCGGTGATGGTGGCATTGGCCAATGTGTCGATCGCGGCCTCAGCCACGCGACCATAGCCGCGCGCGGCTTCCAGCGGATCGCCGCCGCGAATGATCTGTACCCCCAGCGCGAAGCGGCGATCGCCCACCCGCTGGCGCACGCGGTCGAGCAGCGCCTGATAATCCTCGCCCGGCTCCAGCGCGCCAAGCTGGACGATCAGCCCTTCAACCGAGGGCGGCGGGTCGAAGGCGGTGGCGTCGATCAGCCCATCGATCAGTTCGACCCGGCGGGCGAGCGCATCGGCCAGCGTGGGGGCATGGCTTAGTATCTCGGCGAGCAGTTCGACCAAAGCGGGCCGGGCGGCGAGCAGTTTGAAGAAATTGATCGCGCTCGGCAGCCGGGCGATCATGTCGTCGAGCCGGTTGAGCGCGCGGGCGGCATCGGGCGCCTTGGCGATCGCGCGCATCAGGCCGGGCAGCAGGGCCTCCAGCGCCTCGCGCGAGGGGCCGCTGCGCAGCGCACGGATCGTGCCGCCGCGCCAGCGGGCGATGCGGGCGAGTGGCGTGTCGGCATCGACAAAGCCCATGGCGAGCAGTTGGTCCTTCAACCGATCCTCGTCATGAGAGAGCGATGTGTCGTCGGTCTGCGGAGTCAGCCGGTCATAATTGCGGCCGACCCATTCGACATGCGGTGTCAACAGGGCGAGCAGCGCCGGACCGTCGGCAAGGCCGTGCAGCCGCGCAACATTGTCGAGCGCGGCGTCGGTCCTGGGCAGTTCATGGGTCTGGAGATCCTCGACCATCTGCAGCCGATGTTCGATGGTGCGCAGGAGGACATAAGCGGCATCGAGCCGCGCCGCGACATCGGGTTCGATCACGTCTGCCGCTGCCAAGGCGCGCAACGCCTCGCGGGTGTTGCCCGACCGCAACGCGGGGTTGCGCCCGCCATGGATCAACTGATGCACCTGCGCGAAAAATTCGACTTCGCGGATGCCGCCACGGCCCCGTTTCAAGTCATAGCCGAGGCCAAAGGCCTGCCCCTGCGCATAATGGTCGCGGATGCGGCGGCTGATGTCGACGATGGCGTCGATCGCCCCGAAATCGAGACTGCGCCGCCAGACGAAAGGGCGGATCTGACGCAGGAAATAGTCGCCGAGCGCGATGTCACCCGCTGCCGAACGCGCGCGGATGAAGGCGGCCTGTTCCCAGCCGACCGCCATCGATTCATAATAGCCGATCGCCGCCTCCACCGGCAGCGCGATCGGCGTCGCTTCAGGCGACGGGCGCAGCCGCAGATCGACGCGAAAGACATAGCCGTCGCCATCGGGCGCGCTCAGTAATTCGGTCATCCGTCGCGCGATCCGCACGGCGGCGTCGGCGACATCCTCGCGATCGCGATGCGGCAGGGTCGCCGGATCATAGAGCAGGATCGGGTCGATATCCGACGAATAATTCAGTTCGCGGCTGCCATGTTTGCCGAGCGACAGCACGACGAAACCGCGATGGGGCATGTCGGGGTAGCGTTCCTGCATGGCGGCCACGAGCGCCTCTTCCAGCGCGGTGTCGGCAAAGTCGGACAAGGTGCGGGTGACCCGGTCCAGATCCCACACCCCCGACAGGTCGGCGGCCGCGACGGTCAGGGCGATGGCGTTGCGTCGCCGCCGCAGCGATCGGGCTACCCCGTCCTCCGGCCTGCCTGCCGCATGAGCAAGCGCCAGCGCTGCGTCGAAATCACCTGTGGCCAGACAGTCCGCCAAAGCAGGCAAACGATCCAGCACACGCGCCAGAAAGGGCGAATGCGCCCGTATCCGCGCCTGCGTTTCCGACCAGTCCGTCACTCACTCTCTCCCATCTTTGCGGGGGCTATCGCGCGACCATGCGACGAATGCCAGAAACTTTTCGGCACCCCGGCCGTTCTGAGCTTTATGGAAATGCAGCGCAAATATGCTTGCCGATCGGCAACGGGAGGGGACGGCGACAAGGGCCGGATCGTCACCGTATCGCTGCCTGCCCCTTATGAAGGCATTGGCAATGCGCTGCGCAAGACCTACAGCCCCCCGCGCGGCGGCTTGCCAGACGACATGATGGCGTTGTTGAAGAAGCTCGACCAGCATTGAGTTAAGCGGCCAGATAGGGCTTTGTTAACCCTTAATCCCTAAGGTCCTACAGCATCGTCGCCAGTGTCACGGGACATGCTGCCATGCTCTATCGCAATTTCGCCATTGCCACGCTGCTGGGCGCACCCCTCCTCGTCATGATGGTGGAGGCGGTGGTGCCCAAGGCACCCGCTTCGCCGGAAAGCGTGGCCGTGGAGACAGCGGATTTCGTGCCGCAGCCCGTCGCGCCGCCTGTCATCGCGCCGCAGGCTCCATCCGTTGCGCCGCCAGCAAATTTTGGACAGCCTATGCCTGGTGCGGGCCAGCCGACACTTATCCCTGGCGCAGGCCTGCCTGACGCGCCCGCAATGATCGGCACGCCTGCTTTCTCGCCCCTGTCAGCTCCGCCCGGCTCACCCAACGCCGAATAGGCCTCACAGCGCGCCGCTGAACGTGTCGCATTGCGCCGGATCGCCGGTCGAAAGGCCTTTGCGCAACCAGGCCTGACGTTGCGCGCCGCTGCCATGCGTGAAGGATTCGGGCACTGGCCGACGGCCAGCCGCTTTTTGCAGCGTATCGTCGCCGATCGCCTCGGCCGCGCGCATACCTTCTTCCAGATCGCCCGCTTCCATCAAATTGGTGTCGCGCGCGGCCCATACGCCGGCATAGCAGTCGGCCTGCAACTCCATCTTGACCTGGATCGCATTGCCCTCCGCCTCGCTGGCCCGGCGTTGCGCCGCGCGGACCTTATCGGCGGTGCCGGTGATGGTCTGGATATGATGGCCCACTTCATGCGCGATGATGTAGCCGATCGGGAAGTCGCCCGGCGCGTTAAAGCGGCTTTCCATCTCGTTGAAGAAGTCCGTATCGATATAGATGCGCTGGTCGGCCGGACAGTAGAATGGCCCCATGGCCGACTGCGCCGCGCCACAGCCCGACTGGCCGTTCTGGGTGTAGAAAACCAGCGTCGGCGGCGGATATTGCTGCCCCTCTGCCTTGAAGATGTCCGCCCAGCGGCGCTCGGTCGAGCCCAGCACCTTGAGCGAGGTGCGCTGAATGTCGGTGAGTCCTGTTGTCGCCGGGCGCTCCGTCTGAACCGGCTGGCCACCACCACCACCGCCGCCGATCAGACTGAGCGGGTTCATGCCCATAACCACCATGATGACCAGCACCACGGCGATGCCACCACAGCCAAAGCGACTACCGATCAACGGCAACAGCATGCCCAGGCCGCCGCCAAGGCCGCCACCCCCGCCCCGGCCGTCCTGCACTTCGAAATTGCTGCTTTCGCGTTCGTCGTCGAGCCGCATCATGCCCTCCCTATCGTCATCGCGGCCTACGCGATTCCCTGACGGCTGGAAACCATCGCAAGCGCCATGGGGTTGCAAAGCGGCGAATAATTTACCTGCCACTATGCGTTGGATTGCCGAGGCCAAACCCTATATTGCACTGCGACATGGCTGACAGTGATCCCCCCGCCCGCCCCAAGCCGCTGCGCCGCGCGCGCACGCCGCTCCCCCTCCCCCGCGAAGTCGCGCTTCTGTTGCAGGGCGGCGGTGCGCTCGGCTCCTTCCAGTCCGGTGCCTATGAGCGACTCGACGAACTCGGCGTCGATGTGACCTGGGTCGCGGGCATTTCCATCGGCGCGATCAACGCCGCGATCATCGCGGGCAATGAGCCGCATCGACGGATCAGCCGTTTGAAGAAGTTTTGGTACACAGTGTCGGGCGGCATGCCCAACATCATCCTGCCGGAAATCGACAAGATCCGGGAAGCCATGCATTTGCTGGCGGCCGGGACGGTGGCGAGCTTTGGCGTCCCCGGCATGTTCCGCCCGCGCCTGTGGCCAGCGACGCTTATGCCCGAAGGCACCGCGGGTGCGATCAGCTTCTATGACAGCGCGCCGCTCAAGGAGACGCTGGACGCCTGCGTCAATTGGGAACTGCTCAACGACGGCCCGGTCCGGCTGTCGGTCGGCGCGGTCGATGTCGAAACCGGCAATTTCGCTTATTGGGATACGCGCGGCCCCGGCGGCAATACGCGAATCGACGCGCGGCACATCATGGCATCGGGGGCGCTACCGCCCGGCCTGCCGCCGGTCGAAATCGATGGGCGCTGGTATTGGGACGGGGGTATCGTGTCGAACACGCCACTCGCCCATGTGCTCGACCACCAGACCGACGACATGCTGGTGTTTCAGGTCGACCTCTTCCCCGCCGAAGGGCCGATGCCGCGCCAGATGACCGATGTCTACTCGCGCGCTAAGGACATTCAGTTTTCCAGCCGCACCCGCCAGGTTACCGATCAATATCTGCGGCTGCGGCGCGAACATGGCGCGATCAAGGCGTTGCTCCAGAAGCTGCCGCGCGAACTTGAGGACACGCCGGAAGCGCAAAGGTTGCGCGATATCCTCGATGTCGGATCGGTCAATATCGTCCACCTCATCTACCGCACGCGCGATTGGGAAAGTGGGGCGAAGGACTTTGAATTTTCTCGATCCACGATGTTGGACCATTGGGCGCAGGGCCGCGACGCGGTGGAGGAAGTGATGCACAAGGGCGACCTGATCGCGCGCAACATCCTGAACGGCAAGAGTTCGACCTTCGATCTCGACGCCCCCGACCATCTCAAGGAGAAAAAGGCATGAGCAAGACCCTGACGGGCAAAACCGCCCTCATCACGGGTTCGACGTCGGGCATCGGCCTCGCCTATGCCAAGGTGCTGGCGGGCGAAGGCGCGAATGTCGTCATCAACGGCTTTGGCGACGCCGATGCGATCGAAAAGGAACGGCTGGCACTGGAGGCGCTGAGCGGTGCGAAGGCGCTTTACAGCAACCATGACCTGACCAAGGCCGACGAGATCGAGGCGATGATGGCGCAGGCGGCTGATACCTTTGGCGGCGTCGATATCCTGATCAACAATGCCGGTACGCAGCATGTTTCGCCGGTCGAGGATTTTCCGGTCGACAAGTGGAACCTGATCATCGCGCTCAACCTGACCAGTGCTTTCCACACGACCCGGCTGGCCGTGCCCTATATGAAGTCGAAGAAATGGGGGCGCATCATCCAGACGGCATCGGCGCACAGCAAGGCGGCGTCACCGTTCAAAAGCGCTTACGTGACCGCCAAGCATGGCCTGGCGGGCTTCACCAAGACCGTCGCGTTGGAAGTCGCGACGTTCGGGATCACCGCCAACTGCATTTCGCCGGGCTATGTCTGGACGCCGCTGGTCGAGAACCAGATTCCCGACACGATGAAGGCGCGGGGCATGACGCGCGAGCAGGTCATGAACGACGTGCTGCTGGCGGGACAGCCGACCAAGGAATTCGTGACGGTCGAACAGGTCGCGGCCATGGCGCTGTTCCTGTGCAGTGACGCCGCCGCAAACATCACCGGCGCGAACATGAGCATCGACGGGGGGTGGACGGCGCAATAAAGCGCCGTCGCCGGTTCGTTCAGGCGGCCGCTGGCTCCAGCAGGCGCAGCACCGATTGCAGGCCATCTTCGCTGGCGGTCGCCAGCGGGAGTGGCCGGTCGGACAGGCCGTCATGTTCACTGTTGAGGAACAGGATCGCGGCCGACGCGCCCAGTGCCTCGATGGCAAGGCGCGTGACGCGGCCCTGCCGTTCCGTCGCATCGGGCGCGAGGCGCACAGCGTTGCGGGGCGTGAAGCGTCGGCCGGGCGCGGTGCGCGCGGGCGTTGGCGTGGTGGCGGCGTCAGGTGTTTGCGTCGTCATCAATCAGCTCTTCAACGTCACGATGCCGACCGGCCCCGCCTTGGTGGACGGGTTGGACGCATTGGCCTTGGGCGGCTTTTCCGCCTTGGGCTTGCGCACTTCCTTGTTCGATTTCTTCTGGCTCTTGGCCATCATCCATTCCTTCGATTAGGGGAAAAGGTCAGCCGGCCGCGCGCGCGGCGGCTTCGTCTTCGGCCTGAAATTCTGCGACGATCGCTTCGTCTTCTGTGGCAACCGTGCGGGTCGCGCGACGGCGTTCGGCATTGGCGGCGAGCGTGGCTTCCTTGCCCCAGGCATCGGCAGCGGCAAGCGCGATCCGGCGGGTGTTGGGCAGGGTTTCCGATTGCGAACGGGCGATGTGGAGCGACTGCTGGGTGAGGCAGAATGCCGATGTCTGGGCCATGGATCAGGCTCCTAATGCGAGGAATGGGGCGTTCGTGGCGGCAGGGCCAGAATAGGGGTAGTGCCGCAGGGAGGACGATCATCGGGCCGCGTCGTGCGACGGATCGTTCCTTTCACATGTGAAATAGTCTCTTATGCGCAAGTTTACAAGGGCGCCTTGGAAACAGCCCCTTTTTAACCGGCGCAAAATAGGCTTATGCTCCCCCGATCCAAGGGAGACATATCAGCATGCGCCACGCGCTTACGGCCATCATGGCCGCCGTCAGCTTTTCGTCCATCGCCACGGCCCAAACGGCGGATGCCCCGGTCGCCGCAGCACCGCCTGCGCAAAGCGCGATCGGCGCGGAAATCGCCAAGGATATGGACGGACTGATGGCGCTGTATCGCGACCTGCATGCCAATCCGGAACTGTCGGAGAAGGAAGTCAACACCGCCGCCAAGCTCGCCAAGCGGTTGAAGGCGATGAAATATGACGTGACCGAGAAGGTTGGCGGCACGGGGGTTGTCGCGGTGATGAAGAATGGGTCCGGCCCGGTGCTGTTGATCCGCGCCGACATGGACGGCCTGCCGGTGGTCGAGCAGACGGGGCTGGAGTTTGCGTCCAAGGTCCGCACCAAGACGCCCGAAGGCGTGGAAACGGGCGTGATGCACGCTTGCGGCCATGACACGCATATGACCGCCTTCATCCAGACCGCCAAGCTGATGGCGGCGCGCAAGAGTGATTGGAAGGGTACGCTGGTCATGATCCTCCAGCCCGCCGAGGAAGTCGGACGCGGGGCGCGGCTGATGCTGGAGGACGGGCTTTATACCCGCTTCCCCCGGCCGACCCATGCGATTGCCTTTCATGATGCCGCCAATCTGGAAGCGGGCAAGATCGGCTATACGCCGGGCTATGCGCTGGCCAATGTCGACAGCGTGGACATAGTGGTGCGCGGCGTGGGTGGCCATGGTGCCTATCCGCAAACGACCAGAGACCCGATCGTGCTGGGATCGCGGATCGTGGGATCGCTCCAGACTTTGGTGAGCCGTGAGCAGGAGCCGCAGGATCCCGCGGTGGTGACGGTCGGCAGTTTCCAGGCCGGGGCCAAGCATAATATCATCCCCGACGAGGCCAAGCTGCTGCTGACGATCCGCAGCTATTCGGATGAGACGCGCGAGAAGCTGATCAAGGGGATCGAACGGATCGCGCGCGGCGAGGCGATCGCAGCGGGCATCCCCGACAACCGGATGCCGGTGGTGAGCGTGAAGGACGAGTTCACCCCCTCGACTTTCAACCCGCCCGAATTTGCCGAACAGATGGCAGGCGTGCTGAAGGCCCATTTCGCCGATGATCGGGTGGTCAACACCCCGGCGGTGATGGGCGGCGAGGATTTCGGCCGCTTCTATCGCGCGGACAAGAGCATCAACAGCTTCATCTTCTGGGTGGGCGGCGTGCCCGCCGATAAGATGGCTGCGGCCGCCGCGGGACAGGCGACGCTGCCGTCGCTGCACAGCCCCTTCTGGGCACCGCAGGCCGACAAGGTGATCGCGTCGGCCAGCGAAGCCATGACAGTGCTGGCGCTGGATATATTGAAGGAGAAATAAGCTTAACTGTGCCTTCCATTCCTACGCCATTGCAGTTCTGAGGCCGAGATGCGCGACGAAGGGATCAAAGTCACGGTCGCTGAAAAGCAGCGCATGGCCGTCGCGGATGCATCGGCTGGCGATCAGCGTATCGATCGTCTTGCGGACAGTGATGCCCAATGCGCGGAGGTGGCGGAAGTGCCGAGCGGCATCGATCGCCACCTCCGTCCCGCCGATGATGATCACGTCCATGGTCAGGAGCAGGCGGCGAACGCGGTCGAACTCCCGGTCGGCACTGATGCCTTGTAATATTTCGGCAAGGATGAGATCGCTGACCAGCAACGGCTCCCGCCCCAACAGACTGTCGAGACGGTCGGCCTGGGGCGTTGCGATGCCGCGAAAATAGTCGATCCAGACGCTGCTATCGACGAGGATCATCCGTCGCAGCGCTGGACGTCAAGATCACCGTCCCAGTCGATCGCGCCGCGCAACGACCGCAATTCCGCTTGTTCGCTCAGGCGCAGCAGGGTGCGTAGCCCCTGTTCCACGGCCTCTTTCTTGGTCTTGATGCCGGTCGCGCGCATGGCCCGCGCCATGAGTTCGTCGTCAATCACGATATTGGTGCGCATGATGTGTATCCGATTAGAGAATCATACACATATCATGTCGGTAGAGCGGGAACAAGCAAGGCCCTTCGACAGGCTCAGGGCGAACGGAACAGCCAACATATCATGTCGGCCGGTGGCCCTTGCGCCATTTGGTCCAGAGGTGGCGGGCGAGCATGAGGAGGGGCATGCGGAGCCAGTGGGAGCGGAGAAAGAAGGCGAAGACAAGTAGCTTGCGGGTCTCGCGGCCCCAGCCGTCGCGGGCGAGCAGGCGGGCAATGAAAAGGCGGTCGAGAGGTTTGAGCCGATAATCTAAGGCTATGGGTGCTCGATAGGCTTTGACTGGCGTGCCGTAGAGATGATGGGCCAGCCTGAGTGCTCGCCATACAGCGACCGTAAGACCATTGAACGCCGCTTCTTCAAATACCGATAAGTAGAAATTATCGTCCTGCGCGCCAAATTCGCAGCATAGACAGTGAATGTCCCAAAGGTTGCGCAAACCGCCCTGCAAGTCGCCGTCTGCCAACATGTGGGCCGCTGAATGACAGACCATATGCTCTGGGCCGAGCACAAATAACCCATCGGCTATCGGTTGGGCGTTAGCGATCAGCGCGACTGCATCAGGCGTGGGGCGGGCGGTGAGCGGCAGGATGGTATGATGCACATCGATCATCCGGTCGCGGGTACGGTGGATCATCGGGGGGAGTTCGTGCATCCACTGGCGATAATAGGCGTCGTCATAGGCGTCTTCCTTCACCCATTCCCAGCCCGCCGCGATCAGCGCCTGTTCGACCGCCGCCAGCCGGTCGCGCGGCACGAGGATGTCGAGGTCCCCGATGAAGCGCCCCTGCCCGGCGCGCAGCCCCGCCGCTGCATAAGCGGTGCCCTTGAGCAGGATGACCCGCACGTCGAGCGGGCGCAGCGCCTGGACGGCGCGGTCGGCTTCCCACAAGGCCTGGCGCGCTTCGCGAGCGGCGTCGGTGCGGGCGTCGGCGAGGATCGGTTGCACCGCTGGCGGGACGACGATGTCCGCAAGGCGGAAAGCGAGCGTACCGATCAACCGTTCGGCGCGCGCTGCGGCGATCAGGCCGTTCCAGCCCGTCGCATCGAGTGTCGTGACGGACGACGGATCGCGTAGCGCCCGCACCAGCAGCGCGGCGCTCATGCCCGCTCCTCCCACAGACGTTCGACCATGGCGATGGCATCCTCGCCGCTGGGGAAGTCGATGGCGCGGGCAGGGACTTCGCGCACGAAGCGGGTCAGGGCAGCGAAGGCGGGTTCACCGAGTGCGACATAGTTGGTCGAGGCCTGGGTCAAGCGCATGAAGATTTCGCCCTGCCCGACCGGGCGGATGTCCGGTGCATGGCCGAAGCGAGGGAAGAGCAGCAGGGCGGGCATTGCTCCCTCCCCCATGCGCGCCACGGCATCGGCGCGGGGGACCATGTGGCGGATGTCGCCCTTGGCGGTGGCGGCGAGCAGTGGACCCATGCGGGCCTGCCCCACCGTATCGGCGACCACGTCGATCGCGCGATTTTTCAGGCTGACGAGGCGGGGGAATGGCAGGATCGCGCCGCTGTCGAGATCGAGCAACGCAAATTCATCGCCCATGAAGCGCCAGCCGCGTTCGCCGAGCAGCGCCGCGAGGGTGGATTTGCCAGACCCGGACTCGCCGGTCATCACCAGCACGCGGCCATCCTTTTCGACGCTCGATGCGTGGAGCAGCAGATGCCGTCGCCAGCCGAGCGCCATCTGAAGGTTCATGCCCATCTCCGCTGCCAGCAGTCCATGCGAGAGACTCATGGGCGCGGCGTCGGCCAGGCCATGGTCGCCGGTGATGAAGATGGAAGGGCGCAGCCAGCGGCGTAGCGCGCTGGTCGGCTGGAGGCGGACAGTGAAGTCGGCGACTTGTCCCGTCACATCGGGATAGGCGGCATAAAGGCGCTGTAACTGCGCGATCGGTTGGGGCCAGGCCGCGCCGATGCGGAAGGTGGCGGGGCCGATGCGCAGGGTCAGCGCATGCTTCATGCCGGACGCACCAGGCCTAGCGCGGCCAGCGCGTCGAGATGGGTGGCGATTTCGGCGATGGCGTCGTCGGGCAAGCCGAGGTCGAATTCCTGCGCCAGCCGGTCATGCAGTAGGTTCGCGGTGACGGGGGCGCCGTCGGCCATGCGGTCGAGCAGTTCGGGCACGGGGCTGATGACCATGTGGGTCTGGCCCGACCGGCGATGATAGAGCAGCGTCAAGTCATCGAGCGCGCAACTGAGCAGCGCGTCGGCCGTATCGCGTCGATAGGATAGGCTGTTGTCCATAGTCCGGCACCCTGCTGCTTTGGCTCCCTCTAGCGCGGAAGCGTAGCCAAGTGCCTAACGTATCAGCGCAGGGCTGGCGATGGCAGGGCGTGGGTTTCGGGGCGATCGGCGAGAGCCGCGAAGGCGCGCCAATAGCCGTCGAGCGCTCGATCGACATGATGATCGCGCACGGCGGCGGCGAGCGTTGCGGGGTCGGCGGGCTGGCGCAGCGCGCGTTCGATGGCGCGGGCGAAGGCGGTCGCGTCGCCGATGGGCACCGGGGGATGCTGGGTGGCGGCGGCGAGGACGGGGTGAATGTTGGGCGTGCTGTCGGTCGCGACCACGCCCGCGCCGCAGGCCAGGGCTTCGATCAGGGTGGCGCAGAGGCCCTCCCAGCGAGAAGGCTGGAGCAGCAGGTCGGCTTGCCCCATCAGCGCGGCGAGCTTCTGTGGCTCGGCGACGAAGCCGGTAAAATGCACGCGGTCGGCGATGCCCAACGCAAGACATTGCTTCTGAAGGGCAGCGCGCAGCGGACCCTGGCCAGCGATCGTCAACTGCCAGTCGAGATGGGGCAGGAGCGCCAGCGCTTCAAGCGCGGTTGCCTGATCCTTCTGCGCGGTCAGGCGGCCTACCATCAGCAAACGCACCGGCGCGGCGGGATTGCGGGGTAAGCGGGCGGCGCGGGCCTGATCCATGACCGGCGTGACGGTCGGGCGCGGGAGCAGGCGCACGGGGCCGCTGTCCGCCAGCAAGGCGCGATCATGCTGGCCCATCACGATCGTCAGGGCACTGAGCCGCGCGATGGCGCGGAAGCGGAGGAGCCGGGCCTGGGCCGCGAGGCCATAGCCACCGGGGCGCTGGATCGGATTGGAAATGCGGGCGACCGCCTGCGTCGCCGTGCCCAGCGCCGCGAGCGCGACCAGCATATTGCTCTGATTGCCGGCCGAATAGAGGATGTCGGGGCGATGCCGCCGGACCAGTCGGGCAAGCGCAGGCCATTGCGCGATCATCGCCAGCCGCCGGTTGCCGCCCGGTGCGGGAATGCGGCGGACGGTCAGTGCCGGGTCGATCAGATGCGCCGTCGGTCCATCGGTGCGGGTCATCCACAGTTCGACGCGCACGCCACGACGCAGAAGATGATTGGCCAGCAGGATCGCCACCCGATCAAGACCGCCATCGCCTGGCTCATAGAGATAGACCGCCACCGACAGGGCATGCGCCGGGGACTGGCGGAAGTGGAACATGGCGCTGCCCTCGCGTTGGATCAAACCTTCGCAGGTTCGACGTCCTCAACGCAGGAAAGCCGTATTCGGCTTGATCGTTGCAGCTAGGGTAGTCGCGGAAAAGTGGCGCTTCAGCTCAGCGCGGCATCTGCAGCGAGGCGTAGCAGGTGAAGCCGCTCTGCCCCGATTGGAGGCGACGGATATAATTGAGATAGGCCTGATTTTGCTGATAGCCGGTGCCGGGCAGCGGGCGGCCGCGCAAGGCTTGCTTCACCTGTTCGCCGGTGAAGCTGCGACCCGTACCGGGAAAGGCTCCAGGGGTGCCCGCAGGCACGACCTGACCGTTGGGTGCGATGAAATTGCCCGCCCGGCTATTGTCGGGCACCGGGATGGTGCAGTTGAGGACCGAAGCGGCGGTGTTGGCGAGCGCGGGGCGGATCGAGACGATGGCGGACGCCGCCATGGCTCCACCCATCAACAATTGGCGACGCGAGGCGACGGCCGACTCGGCGGCGGTTTCGTCCATCTGGGGACCGTCCTGATCGGGCATCTGCTCGCTCATATCGTCCTGTTCCGCATCTCGCGCTTGCCAAAGCGTAATGATTGCACGCTATTGGGCCAAGGTCTTTGCAGTCTTTGCGCGACAAATCCAGTGCGGTAACCATGAATCGACTCAGCATTTCCCAGATTACCGCGTCGCTTGCCGTGCTTATGCTGGGCACGGGCGGCGCATTATTGCTCGGTGCCTCGCCAATCGGCATTGCCCTGCCGATTCTGGCTGGATTGTTCGTCCTGTTGATTGCGGCCCATGGCCAGGACCCGGAACCAGAGCAGGCCCCGCCGCCGCTCGAACAGCCTGACTTTGCCGATCATCCCGATTTTCCGACATTGCTGGAAGGGATTTCCGATCCGCTGATGCTGGTGGAAAAGGGCAAGATCGTGCGCGCCAATCGCGCGGCGCAGCGCTTGCTGGGCGCGCATATCGAAGGCGACGATGCGCGGATCGCCATCCGTCATCCCGCTGCGGCCGAACGATTGGCCAGCACTGCGCCGCTGGCCGATCCGTTCATGATCGAACTGGTGGGCCTCGGCACGCGCGAACAGCGCTGGCAGATGCGTGTGGCCCCCGTGGGAGCGGTCACGTCGATGCGGCGACTGGTGCATCTGGTCGATCATAGCGGCACCCATGCGGCGGAGCGGATGCGGGTCGATTTCGTTGCCAATGCGAGCCACGAACTGCGCACGCCGCTAGCCGGGATATTGGGCTTCATCGAGACGCTGGCCGACCCGGAATTGGGCAAGGACCATGAGACGCGGCAGCGTTTCCTCAAGATCATGGACGGCGAAGCGCGGCGGATGCAGCGGTTGATCGACGATCTGATCTCGCTGTCGCGAATCGAGGCGGAAAAATATCGCGCGCCCGACGGTGCGGTCGACCTGTCGGAACTGGTCGCCGAAGTGGTCGGCATATTCCGGTCCAGCCATGGCGCGCGCGGCCGCGATGTGGAGATGGAGATCGCCCATTCGCTGCCCCCGGTGCTGGGCGATCGCGCGCAATTGTCGCAACTGGTGCATAATCTGATCGGCAATTCGGTGAAATATGGTCGGCCCGACACGCCGATCCGCGTCACACTGACCGAGGGACCGAGCGGCATGACGCGGCTGGCGGTCGCCGATGAGGGCGAAGGCATTGGCCCCGACCATCTGCCACGCCTGACCGAGCGTTTCTATCGCGTCGATTCGGGGCGCAGCCGAGCGATGGGCGGCACGGGGCTTGGCTTGGCCATCGTTAAACATATTGTCGAGCGGCATCGCGGGCGACTGGACATAGCCAGCACGCTGGGGAAAGGTACAACCATCACCATATTGCTGCCTCCAGCGACCGATGAAGGGGTAACAAAGGCTGAGGAACGGCGGCGGCCATCGGCGCTTTCGGGCACCATGTCATGAAACTGCAACCTGACTGTCACAAAGGCGCGATGGTCCGCAGCTAGACGCTTGCTCCATGGGGGGCGGCGACATGCGAATCGCGGCCTTAGTCTATGGAGGTTTTCCGTGAAGAGATTCGCCTTGCTCGCTGCCACGGCGCTGAGCGTCCTTGGCCTTGCCGCTTGTGGTGATCAGGGTGGCGCCAGCGCGACCCGCGATCAGATCCGCGCGGTCGGCTCCTCCACCGTCTATCCTTTCGCCACGGCCGCATCCGAACTGTTCGTTCAGACCAATCCGGGCATGAAGTCGCCGATCATCGAATCGACCGGCACCGGCGGCGGCATGAAGCTGTTCTGCAGCGGCGTCGGGGCGCAATATCCCGACATCGCCAACGCATCGCGCCGGATGAAGAAGGCCGAGTTCGACCTGTGCCAAGGCAATGGCGTCACCGATATCATCGAGGTTCAGATCGGCGTCGATGGGCTGGCCTTTGCTGAATCGAAGAACGGCCCCGGTTACAAGCTGACCCCCAAGATCGTCTATGAGGCGCTGGCCGCCAATCCTTATGGCAAGGGGCCGAACAAGACGCAGACCTGGAAGGATGTCGACCCCAGCCTGCCCGCCATCACCATTTCGGTGTTCGGCCCGCCCTCCACCAGCGGCACGCGCGATTCGCTGGCCGAACTGATCCTGGAAAAGGGATGCCAGAGCGATCCGGCGATGAAGGCGCTCAAGGAAAAGAGCGAGGACGAATTTAAGGCGACCTGCACCCGCGTTCGCGAGGACGGCAAATATGTCGATTCGGGCGAAAACGACAATCTGATCGTGCAAAAGCTGGGTGCGAACCCCAATGCGGTTGGCGTGTTCGGCTTCAGCTTCCTCGAAGAAAATCGCGCGACGCTGAAGGATATTCCGATCGACGGGATCGAGGCATCCTATGAAACCGTATCGTCCGGCCAATATCCCGGTGCGCGCCCCATATTTATCTATGTGAAGAAGGCGCATATGGCCGCCATTCCGGGGTTGCAGGGCTTTCTCAATGCCTTTGCCGCCAATTGGGCACCGGGCGGCGCGCTGACCAAGCGTGGCATGGTCGCTGCCCCTGAGGATGTCCGCACCGCGAGCGCGCAAGCCGTCAAGGCTTTGACCGTGCTCGACGGTTCGCAGTTGCATTGAGCCTTATTCCATGACCGGACCCGCAATCTTCCTGCTGCTCGCAGGCCTGGGCGCGATCGCCTGGGTCAGCGCCCGCGCGCGCGCCTTGCGTTTGCAAGCCGTGGCGCGGACCACCGGGCGGCGTGACGCCGTCCACAGCCTGCCTGGCTATCATGGCTGGTATGTGGCGCTGTGGACATTGCTGCCTGCTGCCCTGTTCCTGATCGTGTGGGCGAATGTGTCGCCGGGCCTCGTGACGCAGGCAGTGCTGGACGACCCGGCCGCACAGGCCTTGCCGCTCGACAGCTTCTCCCGCTCCGCCATCCTGGGCGAAGCGCGCGCGATTGCGACGGGCAAGCAGGCGGGTGCCTTCAATCCCGCCTCGCAAGCGCTGGTCGAGCCTTATATGCGGGCACTCGACAAGTTCGGGCTGGCAGGGGCGATATTGGCGCTGGTGCTGGCCTTTGCCGGGGGTGCCTATGCCTTTACCCGCGTCCGTCCCGACTTCCGGGCGCGCACACGGGTCGAACGGCTGGTGATGGCCTTGCTGCTGGCAGCGTCGCTGCTGGCCATTGTCACCACGGTCGGCATCGTCGCCTCGCTACTGTGGGAAAGTTTCCGCTTCTTCTCGATGGTCAATCCGATCGACTTTCTGTTCGGGACCAATTGGAGCCCGCAATCGGCCGCCATGGGCTATGGCAATAAGGATGCCTTTGGCGCGATCCCGCTTTTCTGGGGCACGATCTTCATCGGCGCGATCATCGCCATGATCGTCGCCATTCCGCTCGGCCTGATGAGCGCGGTCTATCTGACCCAATATGCCAGCCCGACGGTGCGCCGCTGGATGAAGCCGACGCTGGAGATGCTCGCGGGCGTGCCGACGGTCGTCTATGGCTATTTCGCGGCGCTCACCATTGCGCCTGCGTTGCGCGACTTTGCGGTAATGATCGGAATTTCCGGCGCATCATCGGAGAGCGCGCTGGCCGCAGGTCTTGTCATGGGCGTGATGATCATTCCCTTCGTTTCCTCCATGGCCGATGACAGCATCGCCGCCGTGCCGCAGTCGATGCGCGACGGCAGCCTGGCGATGGGCGCGACCACCAGCGAAACGATCAAGCGCGTCCTCATCCCCGCCGCGCTGCCCGGCGTCGTCGGCGGCGTGTTGCTCGCCGTCAGCCGCGCGATCGGCGAGACGATGATCGTGGTGATGGCCGCTGGCCTTGCCGCCAACCTGACGCTCAACCCCTTTGCCAGCGTGACTACGGTGACGACCCAGATCGTCCAGTTGCTGACCGGCGACCAGGAGTTTGACAGCGCCAAGACGCTCGCCGCCTTCGCGCTGGGGCTGGTGCTGTTCATCATCACCCTGTTGCTCAACATCGTGGCCCTGCGGGTCGTGAAGAAATATCGCGAGGCTTACGAATGACCGTCGAACGTCTGCCCACCGACTGGAAGTCGGAGGCGATGCGCAAGCGGATTGCGGGACGCTATGCCAAGGAACGCCGCTTCCGGCTGATCGGCTTAGGGGCCGTGGTGCTGTCCGCTGCTTTCCTCGCCTTCCTGCTCTTCACCATGATGGGCAATGGCCTGCGCGGCTTTACCCGGACGGAGATTGCCCTCACGGTCGATTTTCCATCCTCGCCGCTGTTGCTCGATCCGGCCGCGATTACGGACGAATCGCTCAACCAGGCCAATTTGCCGATGGTCACCAGCACGGTCGCCCAGCGCGTGCTGGGACCGGATGCCGACAGCTTGCTGGCCCCGACAGCCTGGATCAGCATTCGCGATGCGATCAAGGCCGATCCGTCGATCCTGAGCCGCACCGAGACGATTGCCCTGCCCGCTTCGACCAGTATTGACCTGGCGGCCAAGAGCGAGGGACCGCCCGAAGCGGAAGCCGCCGTGGCGCGGCTGAAGAAGGCGGGCGTACTGACGACGGGTTTCAACTGGAACTTCCTGTCCGCCAGTGACGGCACCGATCCGGCGCAGGTCGGTATCTGGGGGGCGTTCAAGGGCACATTGCTGACGATGCTGGTGACGCTATTGCTCAGCTTCCCTGTCGGTGTCGCCACCGCCCTCTATCTGGAGGAATATGCGCCCAAGGCGTGGTGGACCGACATTATCGAAGTGTCGATCAACAACCTCGCCGCCGTGCCTTCGATCATCTTCGGCTTGCTTGGCCTGTCGATCTTCCTTAACCTGCTGCACCTGCCGCGATCCGCGGCGCTGGTCGGCGGCATGACGCTGGCGCTGATGACGATGCCGGTCATCGTCATCGCCGGGCGCAACGCGATCAAGTCCGTGCCGCCCAGCATCCGTGACGCGGCGCTCGGCATCGGGGCCAGTCCTGTACAGGTGGTGTTCCAGCATGTGCTGCCACTCGCCCTGCCCGGCATCCTGACCGGCACGATCATCGGCATGGCGCGTGCGCTCGGCGAAACCGCGCCGCTGCTGATGATCGGCATGCGCGCCTTCATCGCGACGCCGCCCGGCGGCATCAGCGATCCGGCGACCGTCCTGCCGGTCCAGATTTTCCTGTGGTCGGATGAAGTGTCCAAAGGCTTTGTCGAAAAGACTTCGGCCGCGATCATCGTGCTGCTGGCCTTCCTCCTCGCGATGAACGGCCTCGCCATTTATCTGCGCAACAAGTTTGAAACACGGTGGTAATGACGCCCATGACCCAAGACCAAAGCAATCTGACGATCGCCAATCCAAAGATGTCCGCCCGTGACGTCAAGGTTTTCTATGGCGAGAAGCAGGCGATCAAGGGCGTGTCGATTGATGTCGACATGGACCATGTCACCGCCTTCATCGGCCCTTCGGGCTGTGGCAAATCGACCTTCCTGCGGACCTTGAACCGCATGAACGACACTGTCGCTTCGGCACGGGTCGAAGGCGAAATCACGCTGGACGGCGAGGATATCTATGCCTCGTCGATGGATGTGGTGCAGTTGCGCGCACGGGTTGGGATGGTGTTCCAGAAGCCCAACCCCTTCCCCAAGTCGATCTACGAAAATATCGCTTATGGACCGCGCATCCATGGCCTGGCCGCATCGAAGGCGGACATGGACGTGGTGGTTGAAAAGTCGCTGCGCCGCGCCGGCCTGTGGGAAGAAGTGAAGGACCGGCTGCACGACAGCGGCACGGCCTTATCGGGTGGACAGCAGCAGCGGCTTTGCATCGGCCGCGCGATCGCGGTCGAACCCGAAGTCATCCTGATGGACGAGCCCTGTTCGGCGCTCGATCCGATCGCCACCGCCAAGATCGAGGAACTGATCCACGAGCTGCGCGGCCGCTATGCGATCGTCATCGTCACCCATAATATGCAGCAGGCCGCGCGCGTGTCGCAGCGGACCGCCTTCTTCCATCTGGGCGAACTGGTCGAATATGGGGTGACGTCGGACATCTTCACCAATCCGCGCCAAGAGCGGACCAAGGACTATATCACCGGGCGTTACGGCTGATTTGCGGCGCTGACCGGGCGGAGAGAGACAAGACATGGCTGAACATACGATCAAGGCATTCGATGATGAAATCGACAGGCTGCGCGGCCTGATCGCAGAAATGGGCGGTCGCGCCGAGGCGGCGATCGAAAACGCCATGCTGGCGCTACAACGGCAGGATCTGGCGCTGGCGGCCGAGGTGGTCGAGGGCGACAAGCGGATCGACGCGATCGAGGCGGAGGTCGAGAAGCTGGTGATCGAGGTGATCGCGCTGCGTGCGCCGATGGCCAACGATCTGCGCGACGTGATCGCCGCGCTCAAGATCGTCAGCGTGATCGAGCGGATCGGCGACTATGCCAAGAATATCGCCAAGCGGGTGCCCTTGATCGCGACGAACAAGCGGTTGCTCGAACCCATGTCGCTCCTTCCCTCCATGGGGCAGGTCGCGGCTGAAATGGTGCATGATGTGCTGAACGCCTATGCGGCGCGTGATCCTGACCTTGCGCAGGCGGTGGTGGACCGCGATGCCGTGGTCGATGATTTCTACAACAGCGTGTTCCGTACGCTGGTGACCTTCATGGTCGAAAACCCCAAGACGATCAGCGAATGCGCACAATTGCTGTTCGTCGCCAAGCATATCGAGCGGATCGGCGACCACGCCACCAATGTCGCCGAAATGGTCTATTATGCCGCAACCGGGCAGACCATGCCGGAACGCGAGCGTGGCGGCACTGACGCCCAGGCGGAGATCTGACCATGGCACGGGCCAAGATGCTGCTGGTGGAGGATGACGCGGCGCTGGCCGAATTGCTCATCTGGCATTTCAAGCGCGAGGATTTCGACGTCGCCCATACGGTCGATGGCGAGGAAGCCTTGCTGATGGCGCAGGAGAATGTGCCCGACATCGTGCTGCTCGACTGGATGGTCGAGAGCCTGTCGGGGATCGAGGTGTGCCGTCGGCTGCGGCGGATGACCGGCACCGCCAATGTGCCGATCATCATGCTGACCGCACGCGGCGAGGAAGAAGATCGCGTCCGTGGCCTGGAAACGGGCGCGGACGATTATGTGACCAAGCCCTTCTCGCCCCGCGAACTGGTGGCGCGGGTCGGCGCGGTGCTGCGTCGGGTGCGTCCAGCACTGGCCGGTGAAACGCTGACCTTCGCCGATGTCGAGATGGACACGGTGGGGCATAAGGTGCGGCGCGGCGGGCAAGTGATCCCGCTTGGGCCGACCGAATTCCGGCTGCTCAAGCATTTTCTGGAGCATCCGGGCTGGGTTTTTTCGCGCGAGCGGCTACTCGACAGCGTGTGGGGACAGGATAGCGATATCGAACTGCGCACGGTCGATGTGCATATCCGTCGCCTGCGCAAGGCGATCAACGCCGATGGCGTCTATACCGACATCATCCGCACGGTGCGGTCGGCTGGCTATGCGCTGGATACCGACGGGGTAGCGTGACATGACGGAACGCCCCGGTCGCCATGGCCGGGGCGTTCCATTATATCGGATCAGGCCGCGCGGCGGGCCTTGGTCAGCTTCTTGAGCAGCATGTCGCGCTTCATGCGCGAGAGATGATCGATAAATAGAACGCCTTCCAGATGGTCCATCTCATGCTGGAGGCAGGTGGCGAGCAGGCCTTCAAGCTGCTCCTCATGGATGCGGCCATCGCGATCCATCCAACTGGCGCGGATCGTCGCGGGGCGCTCCACCTCGGCATATTGCTCCGGCACCGACAGGCAACCTTCATTATAGACCGACATATCCTGCGATTCGCGCAGGATTTCGGGATTGATAAAGACCATCGGCCGTTTGACCGGGGGCGCATCCTCCGCGTCCGATTCGGGCTCCTGCAAGTCCATCACCAGCACCCGCTTGGGCACGCCGACCTGGATCGCGGCCAGTCCGATGCCGGGCGCGTCGTACATCGTTTCGAACATATCGTCGATCAGCCGTTGCAGATCGTCGTCAATCGCCTCGACCGGGGTCGAAATGGTGCGCAACCGTGGATCGGGTGCCTCAAGAATAGGAAGTATCGCCATCGTGACAAAATAGCGAAACGGCGCGGAATTTCAAGCCACGCGCCGAGTCGGGCGCGCTTATTCGCCCAGCCATTCGTCGATTGCGGGCTTGAGCGCCGTCGAGATCAACTCGACCAGCAGCGCATCGTCCGGGGACGCAAGATAGGCGATCAGCCCATAGCCATCTTCAGGCTTCGCGTTCGCCGCGCGTACGGTCCAGCCCAGATCGACCAACCGGGCGGTTTCGGCGGGCAGGTCGTCGACCCAGACACCGATATGGCGGGCCGTGGTGGCGGTCGCGGGATCGTAGAATGGTCCCTGCCCCTGCACCAGTTCGATGTGGATCGGGCCACCCAGCGAATAGGTAGCGCGCACGCGAATCTCACGCAGGCCGTCTTCCGGCGTCCAGAAAGGCAGCGGATCGAAATCGCGCACCGGCGCGAAAGTCAGGTCGAGCGCCGCGCCATAATCCGCGACGGCGCGGTCGATATCGGCAACGGCAATACCCTTGTGATGGGTGCGGGTCAGGTCGATCATCGGGGCATCCCTCCTGTGGTTGTCACGCCGGTCTAGCGCAAGCTGACGGCAGATGCAGCTAGCGGCTTTGGCAGGGGAACCGGACAGAAAGGCAGACCCTCACCCAACCCTCTCCCGTGAAAGACGGGAGAGGGCTAAGGGCGGAGCGCCTAAAATCCTTCAATTACCCTCGGCGTCGACGGTGAACACCATGGGCTTGCCGCGCGAGGTGGGTTCCCAGCCGGCTTCCAGCGCGGCGCGGATGCCACGGGCGATGATCGCATCGTTGATCTGCAGGCGGCCGCGTTGCAGGCCTTTCAGCAAGCGCTTGGGCGGCGGAAATTCAAGGAGCGCGCCGCGTTGCGTGTCTTTCTGCTGCAAGGCGATGGCCATGCCTTTCCACCCGTCAATGTCGCTCCATTGGGGTTCGCGGCGGAGTTCCCATTCATAGGTTTCACCATCGACGTGGATGATGCCCGCAAGATTGTGCATATTTTGCATCGCCTGCGCATAGCAGGACTGGCGGGATAGGCCAGCGTTTGCGGTGACGGTGTTTCCGACCGGGCCTGATGGTCGTTCGCCATCGAAAAAGTGAGGCTAATGGATCCCGGACTTGATCCCACAACTGTCCGGGATATTTTTGCGGGGATAGATTGCACGGCAGCGGCGTCCTGCGGAATCTGCCAAGATCATGGTGTCGAGACATGATTTTGGAGATCTGCCGTTCCTCATATGGCTAGCGCGTTTTCGCAGCTTCTGGAACCGCTTGATCGGCGGGTGCTCAATCGCCTTGTCGCGCGACATGATGAGGACCGCGGTGTGGGGTCTGGTCCTAAAGCATGGACCTGCGTGCGGCATTTGCGCACGATGCTGTTCGCGCAATTTGCGGGCCTCAACTCGTTGCGCGAGATCGAGCAGGGACTGGCTGCGCATCCTGGCGGACTGTATCATCTCGACCTTCGCCTGCCGCGCCGATCGACGCTGAGCGATGCGCAGGCGCACCGGCCAGCGGCGGTTTTCCACGACATCTGCCAGATGCTGATCGGTCAGGTGAGCCGGGTGGTACGCCAGCAGGGCCAGGAACCTGCTGTTCAACACGCCGCTTCGCGAGATACTCGTCGCGCGCGAGGGTTAAGGCTCCCATGCGCCTTGTCACCAACGACCTGGTGCGCCCCGCAACCGAGACCGCCGCCCTCTACAAGGAGCGCTGGCAGATCGAACTCCTGTTCAAGTGGATCAAGCAGAACCTCAAGATCAAACGCTTCCTGGGACGCCGCAAAAACGCCGTCAAAATCCAGATCTACGTCGCTCTGATCGCCTATCTGCTCCTGCGCATGCTGCGGCAAACTTGCGCCGCCTCCAACCGCCATGCGCCAAAGGCTCTCATCATGCGCATCAAGGTCGCACTCTTCAACCGGATTGATCTCTCAGGACGCGCTACCCCCCCCCCCGCCGACCCAACCCGCAAAACTACCACCGCCACCTCAATTGGCGCTCAAGCTGTGAATCCCGGACAGCTATGGGGCCGGCCCCTTCTTCCCGCTCGACTTGCCGCGCTCCTCCCGTCTAAGAGGGGGCATGATGAAGCTGTTTATCGGTAACAAGGCCTATTCAAGCTGGTCGCTGCGCGGCTGGCTGGCGTGCAAGCTATCGGGCCTGCCCTTCGAGGAAGTCGTGGTCCCCCTCTATGACGAGGCGTGGGAAAAGCGGCGCGAAGGCGACGAGTTCGCGCCCTCCTCCGGCAAGGTGCCGATCTTGTGGGACGGCGACGATATCGTCGTGTGGGACAGCCTCGCCATCATCGAATATCTGAACGAAAAAACCAGCGGCGACCTGTTCTGGCCGACCGATCCCGCCGCGCGCGCCATGGCCCGGTCGATGGCAGCGGAAATGCACAGCAGCTTCGCCGCGCTACGTCGCGAGCATAGCATGAACATCCGCCGCATCTACGACGCCGTACCGCCCTCCGAGGCGGTGGCGCAGGATATTTTCCGCATGATGCAGCTCTGGGCGCAGGCCCGTGCGCGCCATGGCGGCGAAGGCGAATTTCTGTTCGGTGCCTTCAGCGCGGCCGATGTGATGTTCGCGCCGGTCGTCACCCGCTTCATTACCTATCAATTGCCGGTCGCCCGCTTCGCCCAAGCCTATATGCAGGCGATCATCGCCCATCCCTGGATGCAGGAATGGATTGGCGGCGCGCAGGCCGAAGACTGGGTGATTGATCGCTTCGAGGTGCCGCCGCAGGTGGCGTAAGGCAATGACCGACGCGCCCGATACTCCCAAGGAAGCGCGCGCGGCCGAGGCTGCCGCGATTCGCCGCCGCTGGATCACGCTGGGCGAAATGCTGGCGCTGCTGGCCGTCAGCATTTCCGGTCTGACCCTCTATCTCAACTGGTCCAACAAGCAGGACGAGCGCGCCGAGAAGGCGCTCGAAAGCCGCCAGGCATCCGTCCGCGCCGCCAAGCTCGTGCTGAATGCCAGGGCGGAGGATGGCAAGCGACTGGTGCTGACCCCGGCCGCCACAGATCAGGTCGTACAGGGCCAGACCTTTCTGTTTCCCGCGGCGCTCGGCATCGCGCCAATATCGACCACAGGCGAAGCGCGAATCGAGGCACGCTGGTTCGACAATGCGCTCAAGCGGGCGCGGGACAAAGCCGAGCTGCCCGACAACAGCGTAGGCGACGAACAATTGCCCGTGTTCATCACCACCCGTTTTGTCGTGAATGGCGAAACGCGGGAAGACTGCGCCATCTATGATATCGGCTATGGCATTTCGGGCCGATGGCTGTCGGGGCATGATGTAGCGTTGCGCGGTCTGTCGCTCGTCACGCGCGAAACCGGCAAATCCCCCCGCCGCACAGGTTGACGCGCGATGGGCGGCGGTCATCACCGCGCGCAACTGAGGCGGCCCCACGAAAAAGCCCGGCCCTTCATGGAAGGACCGGGCTTTTTCCGCTCGAAAGGTTCGGGGCTTTAGCCGACGATTTCTTCGGGCTTGAAGAAATAGGCGATTTCAATCGCGGCATTTTCTTCGCTGTCTGAACCATGGACCGAATTGGCTTCGATCGATTCGGCCAGTTCCTTGCGGATCGTACCGGCGTCGGCATTGGCCGGGTTGGTCGCGCCCATGATGTCGCGGTTACGCTGCACGGCATTTTCGCCTTCCAGCACCTGGACGACGACCGGGCCGGAAATCATGAAGGCGACGAGGTCGGCGAAGAAGGGGCGTTCCTTGTGAACGGCATAGAAGCCTTCGGCCTGCTCCCGGCTCATGCGGATGCGCTTGGAAGCGACGACACGCAGGCCCGCTTCCTCCAGCATCTTGGTAACGGCGCCGGTCAGGTTGCGACGGGTCGCGTCGGGCTTGATGATAGAAAAGGTGCGCGTGACGGCCATGGCCCTCGATACTCCGAATGGGTGGAAATGCTGGCCGCGCCTTTAGACGGGGCCGTGCTGCGCTGCAAGAGGCTTGAAGCCAAAGCCCGCGCTATGGCCCCCGCACCCATTTGCGTCCCTCCTGCCGCCAGAAGCGCGGCTCGACACCCTCGCGCTTCGACAGGGCCCGCCAGCTTGCCCGCGCGCCCTCGATCGTATCGGCGTCGAAAAAATAAAAGGCCCGCTCGAATTCCAGCGCCTCGTCACGCCACACGCCATCGGCCAGCGCCACATGCCGCGCGCCATTGGCGGGCGCGCAGGTCGGGGCGAGCAGGATGGGCTGTATCGCCTCATGCCCCTCCCCCGCCTGCCCATGCGCCAGGAAGCTTTCGGGCGGCCCGGCCCACAAGCCCTGCGATATCCGCTCCCGCCGGTCGGCCGTATCCGCCACCACCAGCAGCCGCGCGCCCAGCCCCAGGATGCGCGCCGCGATGGCGGGCAGTACCTGTTCGACCGGATCGCGGCTTAGCTGGTAGAAATCGACCTGCATGGTCTTACAATCCTAACCCCGTTCGCCCTGAGCCTGTCGAAGCCTGTCCTGAGCGCCTGCCTTGGCAGGCAGTCGAAGGGGGCTGTTCTTCTTTGCGCAGAAGGACAGGGCTTCGACAAGCTCAGCCCGAACGGGCGTGGGGGCATCTTACTGCTCGAACTTGTCCGCTACCAACTGGTCGATCAGCCGCACGCCATAGCCGGTCGCGCCCTTGTCCCATGTCGCACCGGGCTTGTCGGACCATACCATGCCCGCAATGTCGAGATGCGCCCATTTGACGCCATCGTCGATGAAGCGCTTGAGGAACTGCGCGGCAGTGATCGACCCGGCATAGCGCCCGCCGATATTCTTCATGTCGGCGATCGGGCTGTCGATCAGCTTGTTATAGGCGTCGGACAAGGGGAAGCGCCACAATTCATCGCCGCTGGCCTTGCCCGCCGCGATCAGGTCATCGGACAGGCCATCATCGTTCGAGAAGAGGCCTGCATATTGGTCGCCCAGCGACACCAGGATCGCGCCGGTCAGCGTCGCCAGATCAATGACCACTTCCGGCGCATATGTCTTTTGCGCCCATGTCAGCGCATCGCACAGCACCAGCCGCCCTTCGGCATCGGTATTGAGCACTTCGATCGTCTGCCCGGACATAGAGGTCACGATGTCGCCCGGCCGCTGCGCATTGCCGTCGGGCATATTTTCAACCAGCCCGCAAATGCCCACGACATGCGCCTTGGCCTTGCGCCCGGCCAGCGCCTTCATCGCGCCAGCGACCGCGCCAGCACCGCCCATGTCCCACTTCATATCTTCCATACCGGCCGCCGGCTTGATCGAGATGCCGCCGGTGTCGAACGTCACGCCCTTGCCGACGAACACGACCGGCTTGTCCGACGTGCCGCCCGTGCCGTCCCATTCCATCGCGAGCAGCCGCGCTTCGCGCACCGACCCCTGCGCCACGCCGAGCAGCGACCCCATACCCAATTCTTCCATCGCCGCGCGGTCAAGCACGCTGATCTTGACGCCGAGGTCCGCCAAGTGACGGCAGCGTTCCACGAAGCTTTCGGGATAGAGGATGTTGGCGGGTTCGGACACCAGTTCGCGCGTAAAGGCGACGCCCGCCGCCACCGCTGCCCAACGATCCCAGGCCGCACCCGCATCGGCCGACACAATCGTCACAGTTTCGAGCGTCGGCTTGGCCTTTTCGGGCATTTTGGTGCGATAGGTGTCGATCCGCCAGCTACGCAGCAGTGCGCCGAACGCAAATCGCGCCGCGCCCTCGCCCGTGACATCGCCGACATATTCCACCGCGACATGGGTCGCGCCGCTGCTCAGCAGCTTCGCCACCAGCGCGCCGCCAGCCCGCTCCATGTCGGCGTCGCTGCCGCTGCCCGTGCCCACCAGCACGATGCGCAATGTCTTGCCGCCTTCCTCCACGAAACTCTCGAAGCTCGACCCGGCTTCGCCGGTGAAACGCGCAGCCGCCGCACCGGCGACAAGCGTCGCGGACGCGGCGAGCGGCAGGCTGGCCAGCGCGCCCTTGGCAACGGCAAAGGCCAGGCTGTCGGTGTCGGGACGGGTCGGGCTGATGACGATATCCATGGATGGACCTTTTCTTGGCGTGAGGACGGCTTTCGGGGCGTCTGGCCCGCTGATGTTCGTCAGATAGTGCGGCGAACCGTGTCTGGCAAAGCCGTTCGACCGATTTTACCGTAAAAGACCATGGTCGCATGATTGCGGCGCGGGCGAAGCAATGCGATAGGCGAGACGATATGCGCCCCTGTTTCGAGGCTCTTTTTGTTGGTCACGCCCCTTTTCCCGTTTCGTTCCGCCTTGTTGCTGGGCAGTGCCCTGCCCTTGCTGGCGCTGGCTCCCCAAGCCTTGGCGCAGCAGCTTAACGAGCCGCAGACCCCCATCAGCGCGCCCGACGCGCCTGTTCCCACCAACGACGACCAGATTGGATTCGCCGCCGACGCGCTGCAATATGACAGCAATGCGGAGGTCGTGACCGCGACCGGCAGCGTTCAATTGCTGCGCGAGGGCAACCGCCTGCGCGCCGACAAGGTGGTGTGGGACCGGGAGACCGGAAAGGTCGAAGCGCTCGGCAATGTCTCGCTCACCGATGCGGACGGCAATATCGCTTATGGCGACCGATTCGATGTGACGGACACGCTCAAGGACGGCATGGTCGACAATATGCTGCTGGTCCTTCAGTCGGGCGGGCGGCTCGCCTCGACCAGAGGCACGCGGGTCAACGGCATCTATACGCTCGAACGGGCAGCCTATACGGGCTGCGCGGTGGAAGACAGCAAGGGCTGCCCCAAGGAGCCCACCTGGCAGATCAACGCGGTCAAGGTCGTCTATAATCCCACCCGCGAGCGGGTGAGCTATACCAACGCCAATATCGAACTGTTCGGCCTGCCGCTCATCCCCCTGCCCGGCCTGTCCCATCCCGTCGGCGAAGGCGGCGGCAGCGGGCTTTTGATGCCCAATCTGCGCTATGACCGCAATAATGGCTTCGAAGTCGCGCTCCCCTATTTCTTCAAGCTCGCGCCCAATCGCGACCTTACCGTCACCCCGCATGTCTATACCAATGCGCTGCCGATGCTGGAGGCGAACTACCGCCATCTCTATGATCGCGGTGCCTATCAGGTCACGGGTTTCCTGACCTATGGCAGCCGCGTGGCGACGGGCGACACGCCGATCGGAACCCTACCGACCGAAGCGGAAAAAGACATACGTGGCTATCTCGACGCTTCCGGCGCCATGCAGTTGACGCCGGAATGGAGCCTGGACGGGTCGATCCGCTTCGCCTCCGACCGGACCTTCCTGCGCCGTTACGACATCAACCGCGACGACCGGCTCCGCTCGACCCTGGGCGCGCAACGGATTGGCGACAACAGCTATTTCTCGATTCGCGGCTGGGCCGTGCAAACACTGCGCGCCGGCGATTCGCAGGGGCAGACCCCGATCGCCCTGCCGCTGATCGACTATCGGCTGCGGGTGAATGACCCTCTGCTGGGCGGCGTGCTGCAATTGCAGGCCAACACATTGGCCATCACACGTACCCATGGTCAGGATACACAGCGCGCCTTCGCGGCGGCTGAATGGAATTTGCGCACGCTGACCGGCCTGGGCCAGGAAGTGACCTTCACCGGCTATCTGCGCGGTGACGCCTATCATAGCAGCGACAATGACCTGACCTCCGTCGACACCTATGCGGGCAGCCCCGGCTGGCAGGGCCGCGGCATCGCGGCCGCGGCCATCGACATGCGCTGGCCCTTCGTGGGCGAAGCGTTCGGCGGGGTGCAACGCATAGCGCCGCGCATCCAGATCGTCGCCGCGCCGCGTCTTGCCAATCTGTCGCTGCCCAACGAGGATGCCCGCGCGGTCGATCTGGAGGATAGCAATCTCTTCGCGCTCAACCGCTTCGCAGGCTATGATCGGTTCGAGGATTCGACCCGTATCACCTATGGTCTCGAATATAGCCTCGCCTTGCCTGACTTCTCGCTCCAGAGCATTGTCGGGCAAAGCTATCGCCTGACCAACCGGGAAAGCATCCTGCCTGAAGGCACCGGCCTGTCAGGCCGCACGTCCGATATCGTCGGCCGCGTTACGGCGCGGTACAAGGATTTCATCAGCCTGACCCACCGATTCCGCCTGGACAAGGGCAGCATGGCGGTTCGCCGCAACGAAGTCGACGCGACGGTGGGCAGCAAAAGCACCTATGTCATGGTCGGCTATCTGCGCCTCAATCGCGATGCCGACGCGACTTTGGAGGATTTGCAGGATCGCGAGGAAATACGGCTGGGCGGCCGGGTGCAGTTCGCCCGCTTCTGGTCGGCCTTCGGATCGACCGTCATTGACCTCACCGATGCCAAGGAAGACCCGCTGAGCGCGGCGGACGGTTATCAGCCGGTCCGCCACCGGCTGGGCGTCGCCTATGAGGATGATTGCCTTACGCTTGGCCTCACCTGGCGGCGCGATTATGTGGCCAATGGCGACGCGCGAAAGGGCAATGGCTTCCAGCTACGGCTAGCTTTCCGCAATATTGGCATATAAGGATCAGCCTTCCCGCGTCCCGTCAGGACTGGTTAAGGCGGACCGGCGCATTGGCGCAGGACCGTATTGGAGATTTTTGCCGACGATGCTGCCCATGGTTTTCCTGCCTTACCGCATCCGCCATTCCCTTCGCTCCGGCCTGCGCATGGCGCTCGCCTCCAGCGCGCTGCTGAGCATGGGGGTCCAGGGCGTCGTCGCGCAGATCGTCGATGACGGTGGCGAAGTCGCGAACCAGCAACTCAACCTGCCCGACAATGTCACGGTTTTCGGCAAGAGCGACCCCAATGTCCGCAAGGCGACCGCGATCATCAACGGTCGTATCCTCACCGGCACGGACATTGACCAGCGGCTCGCGCTGATCATCACCGCTAATGGCGGCAAGGTGGAAGAGGAAGAAAAGGAACGGCTGCGCGTTCAGGTTCTGCGCAACCTGATCGACGAAACGCTTCAAATTCAGGAAGCCGCCGCCAACGACATTCGGATTGACCCTGCCGAAGTGCAGCAGAGTTACGAGCGGGTCGCCGCCAATTTCCGCCAGTCGCCCGAACAATTCGAAGCCTATCTGCGCACGCAGGGCAGTTCGGCGGCCAGCATCAAGCGCCAGATCGAAGGCGAGCTGGCCTGGAGCCGTCTGCTCCGTCGCAATATCCAGCCCTTCGTCAATGTGTCGGAAGATGAAGTGAAGTCGGTGGTCGACCGGCTGAACGCTGCCAAGGGCAGCGATGAATATCGGATCGGCGAAATTTATCTGTCGGCGACACCGGAAAATCGGCCGCAGATCATCGCCAACGCCCGCAACATCATTCAGCAGATTCAGCAGGGCGGCAGCTTCCCCGCCTATGCCCGCCAATTCTCCGAAGCCTCGACGGCGGCTGTCGGTGGCGACCTGGGCTGGGTCCGCCCCGCGCAGTTGCCGCCCGAACTGGCGCAGGCCGCCGCGGAAATGCAGGTTGGGCAGATCGCCGGTCCCATTGAAACGGTCGGCGGCATGTCGCTGCTCTATGTCATGGACAAGCGCAAGGTGCTGACCGCTGATCCGCGCGATTCGCTGCTCAGCCTCAAGCAGCTTTCCGTGCTTTTCCCCAAGGGCACGAGCACGCAGCAGGCCAGTGCCAAGGCCGCCGATTTCGCCGCCGCGATCAAGGAGATCAAGGGCTGCGGCCAGGCGAATGAAGTGGGCGCGCGCATCGGTGCCGACGTGGTCGATAACGACAATGTGGCGATCCGCGACCTGCCGCCCCAGTTGCAGGATATTCTCCTTAATCTTCAGGTCGGCGAAGCCACCCCGCCCTTCGGGTCCATCACCGACGGCGTGCGCGTGCTGATCGTCTGCGGCCGCGACGATCCGGCATCGGCCAATGCGCCCAATGCGGAACAGATCCAGGCGCAGTTGGAAGAGGAACGGGTCAACAAGCGGGCGCGCATCTATCTGCGCGATCTGCGGCGCGACGCGGTGATCGAATATAATTGATGTCGTCTCTCTAGCACCCTTTGCGGTGCCGCTGGGCGATCCGGCCGGTATCGGGCCGGAGATCGTCGCCAAAAGCTGGGTCATGCGGGAGGCGCGCGGCCTTGCGCCCTTCTTCGCGGTGGGCGATCCCGCCGCGTTGCGCGCGGTCTGGCTCGGCCCGATCACCCCGATCAGCGCGCCCGAAGAAGCGACGGCAGCCTTTGCGACCGGCCTCCCCTGCCTTGAAATCGCCAAAGCTGGCGAGATCGTGCCGGGGTCGCCCAGCGTCGATGGTGCGCGCATCGCGTTTCAGGCGCTCGAAGTCGCGGTCGGCCTTGCCCGCTCCGGTTCCGCCGCTGGCATCGTCACTGCCCCGGTCGGCAAGGAACAGCTTTATGGCGTCGGCTTCACCCATCCGGGCCAGACCGAGTTCGTCGCCGAACGCTGCGGCGTATCATCCCATAATGCGGTGATGATGCTGGCCGGCCCGTCGCTCAAAGTCGTGCCGATCACCATCCATATCGCGCTCGCCGATGTGCCCGCCGCACTCACCATCGACCTGATCCGCGCCCGCGCCATCACCACGGCCAAGGGGATGCAAAAGAATTTCGGTATCGCCCGCCCGCGCCTCGCCGTCGCGGGCCTCAACCCCCATGCCGGGGAAAATGGCGCGCTGGGCCGTGAAGAGATCGAGATCATCCGCCCCGCGATCGAACAGTTGCGCGCCGAAGGGCTGGACATTGTCGGCCCCTTGGCGGCCGACGGCATGTTCCACGCCCGCGCGCGCGAAACCTATGATGTGGCGCTGTGCATGTATCATGATCAGGCGTTGATCCCGATCAAGACCCTGAATTTCGACGATGGCGTCAACATCACATTGGGCCTGCCGATCGTCCGTACCTCGCCCGACCATGGCACTGCGTTCGGCATCGCGGGCACGGACAGCGCCAATCCGGGCGCGATGATTGCCGCGATCCGCATGGCCGAAGCCGCTGCCCGCGCTCGCATCGCGCATGGCTGACACCCGCCCGGCGCTACCACCCCTGCGCGATGTCATCGCCCGCCATGGTCTTGCCGCCAGCAAGGCGCTGGGGCAGAATTTCCTGCTCGACGAACAATTGCTCGACCGGATCGCCACCATTCCCGGCCCCTTGGACGGCCAGCCCGCTTTCGAGGTAGGCCCCGGCCCTGGCGGCCTGACCCGCGCCATCCTGCGTGCAGGGGCACGGCTTGTGGCGGTCGAGCGCGACCACCGCTGCCTGCCTGCCCTCGCCGAGTTGGAAGAGGCTTTCCCCGACCAGTTGCGTGTCCTGTCGGGCGACGCCATGGAAGTGGATGCCCGCGCCGAGGCTGGCGAGGGCGCGCATATTATCGCCAACCTGCCCTATAATGTCGGCACGCCCCTGCTCGTCGGCTGGCTGTCGGCGGCGTGGGAACCGCTGCCCTGGTGGTCCAGCTTGACGCTCATGTTCCAGATGGAAGTGGCCGAACGCATCGTCGCCCAGCCGGGTACGGACCATTATGGCCGCCTCGCCATTCTGTCGCAGTGGCGCAGCGAGGCGCGGATCGCGATGAAAGTGCATCGCAGCGCCTTCACCCCACCGCCCAAGGTCATGTCGGCGGTGGTGCATATTACCGCGAAACCCGCCCCGGACGGCGTTCAACTCAAGATGCTGGAACGCCTGACCGCCGCGGCTTTCGGCCAACGCCGCAAGATGCTGCGCCAGAGCCTCAAAGGACTACCCGGCGCGCTCGATGCCTTGGCAGAGGTCGGCATCGACCCCCAACGCCGCGCCGAAACCGTCAGCGTCGAGGATTTCGTCGCCGTAGCCCGCATCCTCAGCCGCTGACGGTGCGCCGTCAGTCGCGCTGACCGTCGATCTTCGCGATTTCCTCGTCCAGATCGCGCAGCACGTCGGCGCGAATGCGATCGGACATATTCGTCGCACGCACCACGCTCTTTCGCGTCGCCATCAGACCGGCGCGTGCTGATCGCAACGCCTGCGCCTCGATCTGCGCTTCGCAGATGCGAACTCGGATGGTCCGGCGGCCATTGCTGTCCACCGTCTCGCGCTGGTTGACCGTCTGATTGCCCTCGCAGCCCTTGCGAACATCCACCACCGGCACCATGCGGGCAATGTCTGCCTCGGTCGGGATGGGCCGGGCCTGCCCCCACTTGTTGGCACGGCCTGCGTCGATCCGCGCCTTTTCCGCGCGCCAGGTCACAGGCGGAGCAGGGGGCACGGGCGGCAACGGCGCGATCATGTCGGCGGCAGGCACGATCGGCGCTGGCGGTACCATGGGCGGCGGCAGCGGCTCGGTTTCGGCGGCGATGGTCGCGGCAGTCGGCGCTTTGGGCACATCGGGAACCGCCGGTGCCGCCGCAACATCGGGCACGGTCGGCGCGGAGGCGGCAGCAGGCCGGGCGACCAGATCGCTCAGTCGGGCCAGATCGGCGGATTCAACGGTTTCGCTGATCGCCGCCATTTGTCGCGCCGCACGGCTACCCGACGCCGTGAGGGCCAGGCCCGTGGCGGTGACAATGGCAACGGCGGCCATACCCCAACTGATCCGCTGGAGCGAAATTTCATGACGTGAAAGCATGGCAAGCCTCCCCTTGAGTGTAGCGATGCGATTGAGATGACAGGCGGCGACAAATTGGCGCCCGCCGGCGGCTTTCAGGATGGCGCGGCCATAGGCATGAGCCTGGTCGCGGCCATAGAGCGAGAGGACGCGCGCATCGCAGGCGGTTTCCTGGTCCGCGCGATAGGCGCGATAAGCGATCCAGGCGATCGGGTTGCACCAATGGATGGCAAGCAGCAGTAGCGCGATCATATTGGCCAGCAGGTCGCCGCGCTCATGATGCGCGCGCTCATGCGCTATGGCCATTTCCTGCTCCAGATCATCATAACGCTGCGCGAAATCAATCGGCAGGACGATCATCGGCCGCGTCACGCCAAAGGCCAGTGGTCCCGACGCCTGCGGGCTGGCGATCGTGCGGATACGCCCCTCCTGCCCCAGCACAACAGCGCCATCCATCATATGCCGACGAAAGCGGATATAGCCCACGGCCTGCACCACGATAAAGCCGAGCAATCCGGCGAACCACAGCGCAATCCCTGCCTCCAGCCAAGGGAAGCCCGACGCCGATGCCGCCTGCGCTTCACTGGAAAGCGCGAGCAATCCCGGCAAGCCGGATTGATCGACCGCGATGTGCAGGGGCGATGGCGCTGCCATTTCCTGGGGCAATACGGGCAGCATCATCCGCAGCAACGGCAGCAGCCACAGACTATAGGCCGCCCCGGCGCCCAGCCAGCGCGCCACGGGACGGCGCAGCAGCATCACCAGCGCCATCAGCAAACTGGTGGCGATCAGCGTTTCGACGATCCAGACGCTCATGATTTCAGCCCCTTGAGGATATCCTCCAGCTCGGCGATATCCTCCGCCGTCAACTGATCCTGACTCGCCAACTGCGCGACCAGCGGCGAAATGCGACCGCCGAACAGGCGATTGACCAGCCGCCCCGATTCGCCTGCGACATAATCATCGCGCGCGACCAGCGGCCGATAGAGAAAGCGGCGACCATCCTGATCGGCGGCAATGATATCCTTGGCCATCAGCCGCGACAGCAACGTCTTGACCGTCTGGACGCTCCAGTCGCGCGCGGCGGCGACGCGATCGGCGACATCGGTGGCGGTCTGTGGCGACTGCTCCCACAGCGCCTCCATCACCACCAGCTCGGCTTCGCTGATCTTCTCGCTTATGTCCGCCACGCACCCGCGCTCCTGTTCAACTACATTTGTAATCGCACCGATTACGGCTGTAGTCAATCAGCAAAATACCGCTGTGGCGGCTGACCCATGCGCCGCGCACGAAAAAGGGCGGCCCATACCGGACCGCCCTTTTCTATTCCATCATCGCGGCTACGATCAGTTCGCGGCGGCGACGCCCTGGTCGGCCATCAACTGGTGCAGTTCGCCCGCTTCATACATTTCCATCATGATGTCGCTGCCGCCGACAAATTCGCCCTTCACATAAAGCTGGGGAATGGTCGGCCAGTCGGAAAAGGCCTTGATGCCCTGCCGCACGGCCTGGTCCTGCAACACGTCCACCGTGTCATAGGCAACGCCCAGATGCTCCAAAATCGCAATCGCGCGGCTCGAAAAGCCGCATTGCGGAAAGAGCGGCGTGCCCTTCATGAAAAGCACCACGTCATGGGCACCCACAAGGTCGGCGATGCGCTGATGCACGGCGTCGGTCATGATCCAAAGTCCATTCCTGTCTGGCGTCGCGCTAGGCCGACGCATACTATCCATGCGGTGCTAGTTGGGAACCGCCGTGGTCAGTTGCAAGGCGTGCAGCACGCCCCCCATCCGCCCGTCGAGCGCAGCATAGACGGCGCGTTGCTGCGCCACCCGGCTCATCCCCCGGAAACTTTCCGCTACCACGCGCGCGGCATAATGGTCGCCGTCACCCGCCAGATCGGTAATCTCGACCTTTGCATCGGGAATGGCGGCGCGAATCATGTCGGCAATTTCGTCGGCGGCCATTGGCATTGCGGGCGGCCTTACTGCGCTTCGATGAACATGCGGCGGGCAATCACCGCTTGCTCTTCCAGCGCGGCGCGCACGCCCGGCTCGTCAATATCGATCCCGGCCGATGTCATGTCGCCCACCAGCTTGCGGATCACATCCTCGTCGCCCGCTTCCTCGAAATCGGCCTGCACCACCGCCTTGGCGTAAGCGTCGGTCTCTTCGGGCGTCAGGCCCATCTTGGCTGCGGCCCATTCGCCCAGCAGCCGGTTGCGTCGCGCCTGGATGCGGAACTGCATTTCCTGGTCATGCGCGAACATATTTTCAAAGGCCCGTTCGCGATCGTTGAAAGTCGTCATGCCCAAAAGCCCTGTTCAAAGCGGATATCGAAAAAATGAGATAGGCAGAAGCGCGCGATTACGCAACGGCGGGGATGATCCAGGGACGATCCTGCGCAACGCTCTTTTCATAGACGGCGATCCCGTCCGCATCGCCCAGCGTCAGGCCGATCTCGTCCAGGCCACCCAGCAGGCAATGTTTGCGGAAAGGATCGATCTCGAAGCGGAAACGGTCCTGAAACTGCGTCGTGACCGTCTGCTGCTCCAGGTCGACATGAATCTCGTCGGTCTCTGCGACCTCCATCAGCCGGTCGATCGCCGCCTGCGGCAGTGCCACGGTCAATATGCCGTTCTTGAACGCATTGCTAGAGAAGATGTCGGAGAAACTCGGCGCGATCACCACCTTGATGCCCAGGTCACCCAGCGCCCAGGCGGCATGTTCGCGGCTGGAGCCGCAGCCGAAATTGTCGCCTGCGATCAGGATGGGGCTGCCCGCATAGGCCGGATCGTCGAAGACATTACCCGGTTCCTTGCGCAAGACCTCGAACGCGCCCTTGCCAAGCCCGGCGCGCGAAATCGTCTTGAGCCAGTGCGAGGGGATGACAATGTCGGTGTCGACATTCTTCATCCCGAACGGATAGGCCTTCCCCTCGACGGTCGTCAGCTTCTCCATCAGCGCGCCTGCTGTGCTTTCGCAGCGGTCGCATCTTCGGCATGGCCCAGCGTCGCAGCCATCGCCGCACTTGCCAGCGCGCCTGCTGTCAGCAGCCAGAATATCATTTTCACAATGCCATCCCCTCTTGTTCTTTCAATAATTCGCGCACGTCGGTCAGCCGCCCGGTCAGCGCCGCCGCAGCGGCCATGGCAGGCGACACCAGATGCGTGCGGGCACCCGGCCCCTGACGACCCATGAAATTACGGTTGCTGGTCGATGCACAGCGCTCGCCCGCCGGCACCTTGTCCGGGTTCATGCCCAGGCACGCCGAACAGCCCGGCTCGCGCCATTCAAAGCCCGCGTCGGTGAAAATGCGATCCAGCCCTTCGGCCTCCGCCTGCCGCTTGACCAGGCCAGACCCCGGCACGACCATGGCATGCTTGATCCCGCTGGCAATCCGGCGCCCGTCGAGCAACGCCGCCGCCGCGCGCAGATCCTCGATCCGGCTATTGGTGCAACTGCCGATGAAAATATGCTCCACCGCCACGTCGGCCATCCGCTGCCCGGCGGTCAGCCCCATATAATCGAGCGACTTTTGCGCAGCCGCGCGCTTCGACGCATCCTCGAAGCTGTCCGGGTCAGGCACCACACCCGTCACCGCAACCACATCTTCGGGACTGGTGCCCCAAGTGACGGTCGGCACGATGTCGGCCGCGTCGATCACCACCACCTTGTCGAACACCGCGCCCTCATCGGTGACGAGCGTGCGCCACCAGGCCACCGCCGCGTCCCAATCCGCGCCCTTGGGCGCCATCGGACGCCCTTTCAGATAGGCAAAGGTCGTCTCGTCCGGCGCAAACAGACCCGACCGGGCGCCCGCCTCGATCGACATGTTGGCGACCGTCAGACGCCCCTCGATCGACATGGCGCGAAATACGGACCCGCGATATTCCATGACATAGCCGGTGCCGCCTGCGGTGCCGATCCGCCCGCAAATCGCCAGCGCGACATCTTTGGGCGTAACGCCAAAGCCCAATTCGCCCTCGACCACGACCGCCATCGTCTTCGACTGCTTTAGCAGCAAGGTCTGGGTCGCCAGCACATGCTCGACCTCCGACGTGCCGATCCCGAACGCCAGCGCGCCCAAGGCCCCGTGCGAACTGGTATGGCTGTCACCGCACACCAACGTCGTGCCCGGCAGGGTGAAGCCCTGCTCCGGTCCCACGACATGGACGATACCCTGCTCGACATCGGCGTCACCGATCAGGCGGACACCAAATTCCGGCGCATTGCGTTCCAGCGCTTCCAACTGCTGCGCGCTCTGCGGATCGGCGATCGGGATGCGCTTGCCATCGGCGTCGCGACGCGGGGTCGTGGGCAGGTTATGATCGGGCACCGCCAGCGTCAGGTCGGGCCGCCGCACCTTGCGCCCGGCAAGACGAAGCCCCTCAAATGCCTGCGGGCTCGTCACTTCATGGACGAGATGCCGGTCGATATAGATGAGGCAAGTGCCATCCGGGCGACGCTCCACGACATGCGCGTCCCAGATCTTCTCATAGAGGGTGCGGAGTTTAACCATAGTGCCTCCCCCCTAGACCCGTAAGGGCAGGGGGAAAAGGGGGAAAGCCGATGCTATCTTATGCTTTCTCCACCACGCAGGCAAGAAAGTTACACCGCGCGATAATCCGCCACGATGCGCCCGGCCGCGCCGATTTCCGCTTCATGGCCGTCCTCGCGCCAGCTTTCCGCCAGCGCCGCCGCCTCCCACGCCTGCATCGCGGGCAGCGCCAGCATATGCTCGACCCACGCCTGCCCGGCCGGGCCGACATCCAGCCCATAGGTCCGCACCCGAAACGCGACCGGCGCGTAAAAGGCATCGACGGCGGTAAAGGCATCCCCCGCCAGAAACGGCCCGCCAAAGCGCGCAAGCCCCTCCTCCCACAGCTCGGTCAGCCGGGCGATATCCTTGTTGAGCGCGGGCGAGGGCAAATGCGGTTCCACCCGCACCCCGATGTTCATCGGGCAATCGTTCCGCAACGTCGCAAAGCCGCTATGCATCTCCGCCGCTGCACATTGCGCCCAGGCCCGCGCCGCCTCATCGCGCGGCCAGACTTCGGCATGGCGATCGGCGAGATAGAGGATGATCCCCAGCGAATCCCACACCGTCCGCTCGCCATCGATCAGCGCAGGCACCTGCCCCGTCGGCGAAAAACTGCGGAAGGCGGCATAGTTGGTCGGCTGCAAAAACGGCTCGATCCGGTCGATGAACGGGATGCCCAGCGCGGTCATCAGCACCCAGGGGCGCAGCGACCAGCTGCTATAATTGCGGTTCGCGGTGATCAGCGTGTAGGCCATGGTAAGTCTCCCTTGGAGGCGGCTGTCGCATATCCCATCGACATCGCAGCGTATAGCGCCAGTGGCTTTGCACCGGACTGCCCTAGCCAAGCCCTTGGGATCACGGCACAAGGGGGCATCGCGGGCGACGTCCCTCGCCGCCCTTCCCCCATTTGTGGAGCCCATAGTCGTGAACCGACGCCAATTTCTCGCCACCAGCGGCGCCACCGCGCTGAGCGCCGCCACAGCCTCCCCCGCCTTGGCCCAAGCTGGCTCCGCCGACGCCCGGCTGCGCGCCATGCTCGATGGCTTCTTCTACGAACGGCTCGCCGACTCGCCCGAACAGGCCACCCGCCTTGGCCTCGACACCGGCGAGCGCGCCGCCCTGCGCGGCAAGCTCAGCGACACCTCCGCCGCCGGGGTCGCCCGCGACCTCGCGCGCAGCAAGGCGCAGGCGAGGCAACTCGCGACCATCGACCGCAATTCCCTCAGCGACACGTCCAAACTCGATTATGATGTCGTCACCTATCAGCTCGACCGCGCGATCGGCGGCGAACGCTTCGGCTATGGCGAAACGGCGGGCCGCTATGCCCCCTATATTCTGAGCCAACTCACTGGCAGCTATCGCGAAACCCCCGACTTCCTCGATTCGCAACATCGCGTCGCCAATGCCGCCGATGCCGACGCCTATCTCGCCCGCCTCGAAGCCTTCCCGGCCGCCATGGACGGCGAACTGGCCCGGCAGAAGGAGGATGCGGCCAAGGGCGTGTTTGCGCCCGACTATATTCTCGACACGACGCTCAAGATGCAGGCGTCGCTACGCGATCAGCCCGCCGCGCAGACCGTCCTGGTCGCCTCCTTCGTGAAGAAACTCGCCGCCGCCGGCCTGCCGCCCGAACGCGCCGCGCAGGCTGAAAAGATCGTCACCGACAAGATCTTCCCCGCACTCGACCGCCAGCGCGCCCTGGTGCAGGATCTCCGCGCCAAGGCCACCCATGACGCGGGCGTGTGGCGTCTGCCCGAAGGCGAGGCCTTCTATGCTGCCGCCGCAGAAGCGGCGACCACCACCGCGCTCACTGGCGATGAAATCCACCAGATCGGCCTCGATCAGGTCGCCCAGATCAGCGCCCGGATCGACACGATTCTCAAGGGCGAAGGGATGAGCCAGGGGACGGTCGGCGATCGGCTCGTCGCGCTCAACAAGCGCCCCGACCAGCTTTTCCCCAATACCGATCCCGGTCGCGAAGCACTGCTCGCCCAACTCAATGTCCAGATCATCGCCATGCAGAAACGCCTCGGCGAAGCCTTCAACACCGTGCCCAAGGCCCCGGTCGAGGTCCGCCGCGTGCCGGTCACCATTCAGGCGGGCGCACCGGGCGGCTATTATCAAAACGCCTCGCTCGATGGCTCGCGTCCGGCCATCTATTATATCAACCTGCGCGACACGTTCGACCGGCCCAAATTCGGCCTCGCGACCCTGACCCATCATGAAGCCGTGCCAGGGCATCATCTCCAGGTGTCGGTCGCGCTGGAATCTGATGCTATCCCGATGATCCGCCGTCGCGGCGGTTATAGCGGTTATAGCGAAGGCTGGGCGCTCTATTCCGAACAGCTCGCCGACGAAATGGGCATGTATGAAGGCGATCCGCTGGGCCAGGTCGGTTATCTCCAGTCGCTCCTCTTCCGCGCCACTCGCCTCGTCGTCGACTCCGGCATGCACGTCAAACGCTGGAGCCGCGAGAAGGCAACCGATTATCTGATCGCCACCACCGGCATCGCCCGCGGCCGCAGCCAGGGCGAAATCGACCGCTACACCGTCTGGCCGGGTCAGGCCTGCAGCTACAAGATCGGCCACACCGTCTGGAACGACCTGCGCGAGGAAGTGAAGCGCAAACAGGGCAACGCCTTCGACATCAAGGCCTTCCATGACGTGCTGACACTCGGTGCCATGCCGCTCGACATATTGAAGCAAACGGTCCGCCAACGCGCGGGGATCGCCTGAAAAACATCCTCCCCCAGTGGGGGAGGTGGCTGGCCGCAGGCCAGACGGAGGGGTGTCACCCTATCGATAGGGTGAGGGGGGGGGGGGGGGGGGGG